>CALUZF010000007.1 GCA_944325165.1 Candidatus Gastranaerophilales bacterium | reverse complement strand
GGTAAATTACCTGATGCACAAGGTGTTCCTGAAGAAATGTTAAACTATGCTTCAAAACATGGTGTAGCTAAAATTAATATCGATACAGATTTAAGATTAGCAATGACATCAACAATCAGAGAATTCTTTATTGAACATCCTGAAAAATTCGACCCACGTGAATATATGGGTCCAGGAAGAACTGCAGTTAAAGAAATGGTTAAACATAAAATGGTTGACGTACTAGGAACTGCTGGTCACGCTCAAGACTAATATTGTTAAAACATACAATAAAAAGCGGTAAGATAACTCTTACCGCTTTTTGCGTCAAGGATACTCTTTAATTTTAAGCTGTCAAGGTAATTATTACTAAATTTAAAGATTTAAAAAAAATTTTACGTTATGAAACATTTGCGTATTTTTTAGTTGGCTTATGCTATAACAATAATAACAAAACACAACGTGATATTATTTATGGGAGAAATAAATGAGCCAGTATCTAAGCAAAGAAGAAATCAAACAATGGAGAAGCTCTTTAGAAAAAATCACTCTTGAAGAATACGCAAGAAAACTAGGAAAAGTTTTAGAAGAAAATAAACAAACAAGCGATATTATTGATATCGTTATGCAAAATGAAAGAAGATTATATACATCAAAAGAAAAAACTACACCTCAAAAGCAAGTATTAAAAGTTGCTTCTAAGGCTCAAAAGATACAAGATGAAATAATAGATAATTCACAAGAAAATTCGCTTAAGAATATAAAATCAAAGCTAACATGCAAAAAACCTTTAACAGCTAGAGAAGATGCAGTTTTAGCCCATTTTGCACAAAACAAAGGCAAAATTGTTTATGCTAAAGACTTGGCAACAATTTTAAATTTACCTACTGATTATGTATATAAATATATTAAAAATCTAAGAACAAAAATCACTCAAGATGTACTTCAAAACGCTACAAAAGGCGGATATATTTTTAATATATAAAATAATATTAAAGATTTGCCCTAAAAAATCCATACTTTATAATTGAATTATGGATATCCTAAATAGAAGTTTAAATTTAATTGATGACATTATTAACAATACAAATGCGCAAAATATCGATTTTTACGAAAATGTATTAAAAATAATGTCGTCTTTATATGAAAAAAATTTTTCAATTGGTATATTCTTTTATGAAAATACAGGCTATAGCCTAAAGTTAGCTATTAACAACAATGTTTTTATAAAAGATTATGAATTTAAAAACAACATCCAAGAATTTTTATTAAATGACAAAAAAAATATTGAATGTAAAACCAATGAAGATGTTTTACTATACGAAAATACTCTCATAGTTAAGCTCTCTATTAAAAATTCAATCTTTGGTTTTATGACATTAAGCTCAAAAAATAAAATAGACAACGATACAAAGACCAGCTTCATTACACTTTGTAACATAATAAGCTATAAAATTAAAGATTATGAATTAAATGAAGTATTTAAAATACAACTAAAAGCGATGCAAGAAGCAATTTTTGAAAAAGAAGCAATGTATGATGTTGTAAAAAAACAACACAAAAAACTCCAAGAACTTGATAAAACAAAAAATCTTTTTCTTGCAAATATTTCGCATGAGCTAAGGACACCACTAAACGCTATAATAGGCTTTTCTCAAGCGCTGGACAGTAAAATTTTTGGTGATTTAAATCAAAAACAAGCAGAATATATTAAAGATATTCAAATATCCAGCCTTCATTTATTGGGTATGATTAATGAAATATTAGATATATCTAAACTTGAAGCTAACGCTATGAAATTTAACCCTGCAAAATTAAATTCAACTCAAGCTATCCAAGAAGTTATCAATATATTAGAGCCTTTATATCAAAATAAAAAAATAAAAGTAATCTTTAAAGATAATACAAATTATGAAATAAATGCTGATTATCAAAAATTCCAACAAATTTTATATAATCTATTATCAAATGCAATTAAATTTACAGGAAAAAACGGAAAAATTGAAATTATTCAAGAAGCAAAAAATAAAGACTACATTCTAAAAATAAAAGATAGTGGAATAGGAATAGAAAAAAAATACCACAACAAAATATTTAAAAAATTTGTCCATATTGATAATATTTATTCTAAAAGCCAATCCTCAACAGGATTAGGATTGCCTATAACAAAAGAATTAGTTAAACTTCACAACGGTAAAATAACTCTCGAGAGCGAATTAAATAAAGGCACGACTTTTATTATGGAGTTTAAAAAAATTATTCTATGAAAAAAATATTAATTGTTGAAGATAATGAACTTAATATGAAACTTTTTTACGATATTCTGCTTTATCAGAAATATAGCCCCGAAAAAGCAATGGATGGATTATCAGCATACAACCTCATAAAAAATGAAAAATTTGATTTAATAATATTAGATATTCAGCTTCCAAAAATGACAGGTTTTGAGCTTTTAGAAAAATTAAAAGAAAAAAATATACAAACTCCGCCCATAATAATAGCATCAGCATGCGCTATGGATTCAGATAAGCAAAAAGCAAGAGAATTTGGCATAAATGATTATATTACAAAACCGATTGATATAAATAATTTTATAAAAACAGTAAAACAAAAACTAGGCGAAATATAATGCTTGCAGATTACCATATACACACAAATTACAGCGAAGATTCATTAGTAAATATGGAAGATTATATTATCCAAGCCATTAAGCTTGGTTTCAGCGAGATTTGTTTTACCGATCATATTGATTATGGTGCGCCATTTTGTTATTGTTGCGACACTAAAAATTATTTAAAAGATATTAATTATTATCAAAATAAATATAAAGATAAATTATCCATAAAATTTGGGATGGAATTTGGCGCACAAGCACATCATAAAGATTTTTTTGAAAATATTTTCAAACTGTATTCTTTTGATTTTATTATTTTATCTTTTCATTTAATTCACGATAAAGACTTATGGGATAGAAGTTTTCAGATGGGAAAACCACAAGCACAATACAATAGAGAATACTATGAAGAAATTTATAAAACAGTTAATGTTTATAACAATTACAGCGTTTTAGGACATCTGGATTTAATTCGAAGATATGATGATTATGGAGAATATCCTTTTTGCTATTCAAAAGAAATAATAGAGCAAATTCTAAAAACTATAATCAACAACAACAAAGGAATAGAGCTAAATACCTCTTCATCAAGATATAAATTAAAAGATTTAATGCCATCAGTTGATATCTTAAAATTCTATAAAGAATTAGGAGGAAAAATCATAACAATAGGCTCAGATTGCCATAGAATAAACGATTTTGGATATAAAATCAAAGAAATGAAAGAATTTCTAAAAAGTATAGGTTATGAATATTTCTGCACTTTTGATAAAATGGAGCCAATATTTCATAAGTTATAATTTACTTTGCTAAAACTTTTTTGGTCTTTAAATTCGAACACACACCACAATTATTACATTTTACTTCACAAGGAACAGTAGAAATTGCATTTTGTGCTTTTTTATATTCACCTAAAAGCCAGCTTTTATTCACGCCATAATCAACTATTTCCCAAGGCAGAGTTTCATTTTCATTATATTCTTTTGAAGTCAAATCCTCTATAGAAATATTTAATTTTTCTTCAATTTGCTTATATAATTCAAAATTCAAATTTTCATCCCAAGATTCTAAATAAGCACCATTTTTATATAATTCATAAACAAAATCAGCAACTTTTTCATCTCCTCGAGAGAAAAATGCTTCTAGTTGAGACATCTTAGGATTGTGAAAATTAAACCTTACATTTTTTATTTTATTTTTTAAATCTCTTAAATAATTAATTTTTTTATTTATTTCATCAATCGTATTTTGTCTTGCCCATTGAAATGGCGTGTGCGGTTTTGGTACAAAAACAGAAATAGAACACGTGATTTGAGGATATTTTAGCCCATTTTTTCTACATGCAAGATTTACATCTTCAATTAATTTAACAATACCATCTAAATCACTATATTGCTCAAAAGGTAAACCAATTACAAAATAATATTTTATTTTATTCCATCCATTTTTTATACATGAAATTGTGGCATTTATAATTTGTTCTTCAGATAGATTTTTATTTATAATATCTCTCATTCTTTGGGTTCCAGCTTCAGGAGCAATTGTAACACTTGCTTTCTTTTCGCCAGCTGCTAAATTTGCAAGCTCCAAAGAAAACCTGTCTGCTCTTTGAGAAGGCAGTGAAACATTAATACCGCTACCTTTATAATAGCAATTCAATTCAGATAATATTTCTTCAATTTGTCCATGGTCATTTGATGATAAAGATAATAAAGAATATTCATCATATCCTGTGTTTTTAACATATTTCTTTGTCAATTCAACTATATCTTCTTTTTTTCTTTCTCGAATAGGAAGATTTATGTGTGAAGCTTGACAAAAACGACACAACCTGCCGCACCCTCTTCTTAATTCAACTATTGCTCTATCATGAACTGATGTAAAATGAGGAATAGGAGAGTTAATGGGATGATTTTCTTTTGATAATTGTGCTATTCTTTTTATTGTTTTTTTATGAACCAAAGGAGCATAAACACCCTCAATTTTAGCTAATTCTTTAATAATTTCATTTCTTGTTAACTTATTTTTTAAAGATATATATTTTTCTAAAACTTCGATATTAACGTCTTCACCATCGCCAATTATAAATATATCGATAAATTTACTCATTGGATTAGGGTTTGATGTACATGGGCCACCCGCTAAAATTATAGGATGAGTTTCGTTTCTATCTTTTGATAAAACAGGAATATTAGACAATTCAAGCATTTTTAAAACAGTTGAATAACACATCTCATATTGAAGCGCAAAGCCAATTATATCAAATTCCATCGGCTTTCTTTTAGATTCAAGCGCATATAGGGTTTTATTACTTTTTTCCAACAAATTAATAAAATCTTTATCTGGAGCATAAATCCTATCGCATAACAAATCTTCTTTTTTATTAATCAAATCATAAATAATTTTATGTCCAAAATTACTTATTCCAATTTCATATTTATCAGGAAACGCAAAAAGAAATTTGCCTTTTACATTATTAAAATCCTTATCATAAGAACCGAATTCATCCCCTATATATCTGGATGGGCGCTCAATTTGATATAGGATGTCGCCATATTCATTTAAAAAATTATCATCTATCATAATTTAATTAAACAATAAACAAAAAAGAAAAAAATGTTAAGTTGTGTTAAGAAAATAACAACAAACAGGCAATTAATAAATAAAAAAATACTTTATTATAATGTAGGTTAGTTTAAAAATTTAATTAGGTTAGGAGTGTTAGGTTATGGGATGGGTTTTACTATCTTTAAGAAGAAGCGAATTGCAATCCTCAATTCAGGAAAAGCAATACGATATACTTCAATTAAGTAACCGATTAAGAAAATTATCCAATTTTTCTACCTCTATTGGCGATGGTCAAATAACACCGAGTGAAATTTCGTCAGCAGGCACTGAATTATTCGGCGATGCTCTTGATTTTATGGGTTACTCAAACGAAGCAGCGATGGAAGCGGCGCAATTACAAACAGATTACTACTCAACAGCATACTCTGATGTTACAGCAGAACAATATTACAATAATCCAGGCTTATCTGCTCAAGCATCATTATACTTTGATGAAACAGGAGCGCTAAATACAGAAACAATGTATTGGGAATTTTACGAAGAGGCTCTTGAAGATTATGCAAATACAGTAATTATGCCAAAATTGAAAGAGTTAGAAACAGAATTAGAAAATGAAAAATCTAAAATGGAAGCAGAACTAGAATCCGAAGAAGCTGAATTACAAACAATCAAAGACAGCATTTCAGAAAGCATTCAAAACAGTACAATAAAACTATAATAACTTAATTCCAAATCCTAATTAAAACTATAACCTAAAAATGCTCATCAAAAGATGAGCTTTTTTTTATTTAAAATCATGTATTTTTATTTTACAAAAAACTTCATTTATGTTAATATATCTTCAAAATAGTAAATATTTTGTAATGTTATTAATAAGTAAGGAAGAAAGATGACCAAAGACATTCAAGGTGAACAAGCCGACTCTAAACAAAAAATCCTTGTTGTTGATGATGAAGCAAGTATCAGAAGAATTTTAGAAACACGTCTTAAAATGGCAGGCTACAATGTAGTAACAGCTGAAGACGGCGAAGAAGCAGTTGAGCTATTCAATAAAACAAACCCCGATATCGTTATTTTGGATGTTATGATGCCAAAAATGGATGGTTATGGGGTTACAAGAGAAATCAGAAGAGTATCAGATATTCCTATTATCATCTTAACAGCTTTAGGAGATGTTTCTGAAAGAATTACAGGTTTGGAATTAGGCGCAGATGATTATGTAATTAAACCTTTTAGCCCCAAAGAACTTGAAGCTCGTGTTAAAGCAGTATTAAGAAGAACAGTAAGTAAAGATATTACAGTTCCTACAGGCAAAACAACTAAAAATGTTATTACAACAGGAAATATCAAAATTGACACAGCAAGACGTCAAGTATATCGCAAAAATGAAAGAATCCGCCTAACAGGCATGGAATTTAGCTTATTAGAATTACTTGTAAATAATTCTGGTACCGCTTATTCAAGAAATGAAATTCTGCAACACGTTTGGGCATATCCGCCGGATCATAGAATTGACACACGTGTTGTTGATGTACACATTTCAAGATTACGTTCAAAATTAGAAACAGACCCTGCTAATCCAGAGTTAATTCTTACAGCTCGTGGAATAGGCTACATGTTTCAAAGAATAGGTTAAAATATAGCTATAATAAATAAAAAGGCAGACATAACTCTGCCTTTTTATTTTTGAAAGATAAAAATGATAAATTTAGTAAAACAAGAAAATCAAATAAATTCTAAAAAAATACTAATAATCGGAGTATTCCACGGAGATGAACCTCAAGGAGAATATTTTATTAATTCGTATCTTGAAAAATCAAAAGAAGTCGGCAAAAATAATCTTTATTTTATACCAAGACTAAATTCAACAAATACCAGAAAAAATGAAAACGGAGTTGATTTAAACAGAAATTTTCCTACTAAAAATTGGATTTTAGGCGAAAATAACGATTATTTTGGTGGATTTAGCGCAAATAGCGAAGAAGAAACACAATTTCTTGTTGATTTATTAGAAAAAAATAATTTTAGTGCAATTATAACAATCCATGCACCATACAAAACCGTTAACTATGATGGCCCAGCAGAAGAATTAGCTCAAAAAATTTCAGAAATAATCAGCTATCCAACATCAGATGATATTGGCTATATGACCCCTGGAAGCTTTGGAACGTATTGCGGTAAAGAAAGAAAAATCCCAACAATAACCATTGAAATTGATGAAGAAGAAGATATCAACATTCTAAATCAAAAATTCCATAAATTATTTGATTATTTAAAAAATGATTATTGATTAGCAAGCTCAATTCTTTTCTTTTCTCGAATTAATTTATCATAAACCCATTCTGGAACAAAATTTTTACCCATCAATATAGTTCCATGGTTTAATGATGGCGCATGAAAATCAGACCCACCTGTTACAATTAAGCCATATTTTTCTGCCAATGTTGAAAAATGCTCAACCGCAGCAGGAGAATGTTTTCTATGATATGCCTCTATTCCTCTTAAACCATAATTTACAAGCTCACAAGTTAATTTATCCGCTATATCGACGTCAATAGGATGAGCAAAAACAGGAATACCACCGGCTTCAGCAATAATTTCTACTGCATCATGCGGAGAAACTGTTTTTCTTTCTACATAAACATCTGAATTATTATTTATAAATTTAGCATAAGCTTCCATTATATTTGCGCTTCCGCCACATGAGGTTATGGCTCTTGCTATATGAGGTCTGCCTATTGAGCCCATAGGCGCAACAAGTTTTTGAACATCTTCAAATTTAATTCTAATTCCTTCTTTTTTTGATAATAATTCGATAATTTGATGAGTTTGTTCAATTCTGGCTTTTTGTTGAAAATTAATCAAATCAATAAATTGAGAATTATTTTTATCCATAAAATAGCCCAAAATATGAACTTCATAACCTTTGTATATTGTATTAATTTCAACACCAGGGATAATTTCTAGTTTAAAATTATTTTTTTCAACATAATCTTGAGCAATCTTATGAGATAAAACATTATCATGATCAGTTAAAGCAATGCAATCAAGACCGCACTCAAGTGCAGTATCAACAATTGCATCAGGATTTAACATTCCATCAGAATAAGTTGTATGAATGTGTAAATCAATCTTCACTTTCCTTTTCCTCATCTTTAATATATTCAAAACTTATTCTATTAATACTTTTAGCACAATTACCGAAAAAATCAATTTCACAGGCATTAAGTATATAAGGTGAAGATGTCTCAACTTCAAATCTTTCAGGAACAGATGTTATTAATCTTCTTAAAGATGCAAGATATTCCATACCGATTACACCGTTTTTACTTCCGCAAAAACCAACATCACTTTGATATGCGCAACATTCATTCAAAATTTGATAATCGGCAGTAGGAACATGGGTATGAGTACCAACAACAGCGCTAACTCCCAAGTCAGCAGCAAATTTAGCAAAGCATACCTTTTCTGCCGTTGCTTCAGCGTGAAAATCAATAAAAATTATTTTATTTTCTAAATCGATTTCATTTTTTAATTTATTTATTAATTCCTCTAAAGCTTTAAAAGGACAATCTATCGGAGGCATAAATGTCTTACCTAAAAGATTAATCACAATGATTTTGTCGTCAAATATTCTATATCCGACACCTTTTACATCTTTATGATAGTTGTAAGGGCGAATTAGAGCAGGGCTTTCATCAATATAATTAACAATTTCTCTTTTATCCCAAATATGATTTCCAGATGTCATTGCATTAATACTGCAATCTAGTAGTTCATCATGGTTTTTCTTTGTCAAACCAAACCCATGACTTGCATTTTCAACATTAGCAATTATAAAATCATATTTTTGCGCATTATTCTCATCAACAAGAAATTTTTTTACAACTTCTCGTCCTGCACGTCCAACGATATCACCAATGAATAATAATTTGAAATTTTCTGACATGTGCCAAATTGCTATTTTGCAATTTCGGTAACTCTCGCTTCTCTAACTACAGTTACTCGAATTTGACCAGGGTACTCCAATTCATCTTCAATTCTTTTAGCAATGTCACGAGCTAATTTTGCACTTGCAACATCATCAAAGACAGAAGGCTGAACAATAACCCTAACCTCTCGACCTGCTGACACGGCAAATGTCTGCTTAATGCCTTCATAGCTGTTAGCAATTTCTTCCAGCTTTTTGAGGCGTTTAATATAGATTTCAAGCGTATCTCGGCGAGCTCCGGGGCGACCGGCTGAAATAGTATCAGCGATTTTAACCAAAGCGTCAGTTAAACTATTGCAGGCAACATCATCATGATGAGCTTCAATTGCATGGATTACAGCTTCTTTTTCGCCATATCTTCGAGCTAAATCAGCACCAAGCTGAACATGTGTTCCTTCTTGTTCTTGATCAACTGCTTTTCCGATATCATGCAATAAACCCGCTCTTTTTGCCAATTTAACATCAGAACCTAATTCTGCAGCAAGCATTCCTGCAATTTGACCCACTTCAATTGAGTGTTTCAAAACGTTCTGACCGTAGCTTGTTCTATAATATAAGCGTCCAAGTGTCTTTGAAAGCTCTTTGTTAAGGTTCATAATTCCAAGGTCAACAGCTGCGCGTTCACCTTCTTGTTTAATTTTATTTTCAATTTCTTTTAGAGATTTTTCGTAAACTTCTTCAATTCTAACAGGATGTATTCTACCATCTTGAATTAACTTTTCAATTGTCAACTTTGCAACTTCTCTTCTAATTGGATCAAAAGAAGATAATACAACTGCTTCAGGGGTATCATCGATAATCAAATCTACACCTGTCAATGTTTCAAGTGTTCTGATATTTCTTCCTTCACGTCCGATTATTCTTCCTTTCATTTCATCAGATGGAAGAGAAACAACGCAAACGCTTGTTTCAATAACTTGTTCAATAGCGCATTTTTGCATTGTTTGAGATAAGATTTCTCTTGCTTGTTCTTCGGCTGTTTCTTTAATTTTTAACTCGTTTTCTCGAATTAATTGTATTTGCTCATTTGCAAGCTCATCTTTTAATTGATTTAACAAAGTTGCCTTTGCTTCATCACGAGACATTTGAGCAACACGCTCAAGCTCTGTAATTTGCTTTGCAATTGCATCAGCCAAATAATCTTCTTTTTGCTCTAATTCTGTATATTTTTTATCGAGAGCAACCTCTTTATCAGAAACTTCTTGTCTTATAGCATCAATTTCATCTTGTTTTTTTGTTAATTCATTTTGAATTTTATTAAATTCGCTTCTTTTACTGCGCTCAAGCTCATCTAGCTCCATTCTTTCTTTATGGAGTTGTTCTTTTGCAGAAATTAATGCTTCCTTCTTTAAAAATTCTTCTTTTTCTTTAAAGTCCTCTATATATTTTTGTTCATTTTTTTCAAGAACTTCAACTTTTGCCTTTTGTCTAACAAACAATATAGTAGTCATTGCACATGCCAGAACTAATATTGCTATTATTATGTAAAATAAAGTGCTAATTGTCCTAATCCTCGTCTAATGTGTATCTTGCGATAGACCAATAACATTTACTATTTAATTTTATATATAAAAAATGATATAAGCCATCTTAACAATTTAATTCTACCATAAGAATTAAAAATTGAATATAGTTTAAGTTTTATTAAAATTTTACCCTCAAACGTTTGATTTATTTCTTTAAAAAAATGATAAAATTTAAATGTTGACTTAAATAAAAATATTATTAAAATTTTAAAAAAAGGATAAAAATATGCTATCAAATTTGGTTTCCATCATCACAAAATCACTCTCAAGCACATATAGCGCACCAATTAAAAAAATAAGCCAAAAAACAAACAATCCTTTTTCACAAAGTGAAAATGAAAATCCCTTTTTAACTACAACATTTGGCTCAAGCTCAAGCTACGGCAAAAATCAGCCCGTTGCAGGCGGATATTTTGCCGGATATTATAACGGAAAACCAAACATTGTAGGCAGAAAATTATTTATAGAAGTTTAATTTCATTTTTATATCTTTTTTCTTCTTGAGCAATTGCAGGATTTTCATTTGTGCCATACATAATTTTTCTTAAAAGTATAGTTAATTTAGGTTGAATAACACCCATAATACCTGCTGCAATTAATATATTTGCAATAACTGCGACAGCTTTAAAAATCTTAGATTGCTTTAAATTGCCTATATTATCTTGCATATTTTCAAAATTATTTAGCGCATTTTTAATAGCACTCTCATCAATCGGTTTTAATACGCTTAGCGCTTTTTTATCTTTAGTTAAAGAAATTAATCCCTCATTTTGAAGCAATGTCATAATAGGACTCTTAACATCGGTATTAGATAATGTTTCAACAATATTTTTAGAATTTTTCAATTCATTGATTGATGGTTTTGCCTGCTCTATTAATTCTTTAAGATTA
This sequence comes from Candidatus Gastranaerophilales bacterium, assembly GCA_944325165.1. Classification (GTDB taxonomy): domain Bacteria; phylum Cyanobacteriota; class Vampirovibrionia; order Gastranaerophilales; family Gastranaerophilaceae; genus RUG14156. The sequence continues at coordinate 20,995 of CALUZF010000007.1, read as the reverse complement.
TTTGTAAATAAATTCTTAGGGTCTAATTTTATAGGAGTTTTCATTAATTCGCCTATTTTTTCAAAACCTAATTGAATAGGTTTTGCTAGTCCATATATAAACACAATCTGACAAAGCTCTTTAAAAGCAACCTCAAGTCTTTCTTCTTTTCTTGCTTCTTTTAATCTTGTCGCAGTAATAACTCCATCTAATATCATAGTGTTTTTAATTGGATTATACATAAATTCGGATAATCCGCCTTTAAATGAAATTTGACTGTTATTTATATATTTATCAAATTTTTTATTTTCATTTACAGCATTCTCTATTGTTTTAGAATTGAATGATATTTTATCAGCTTTATTATCTTTCTTTATTCTATCTGTTGTTGTTTTTTGTTTGTATTTAATTATTTTACCCAAAGCAAATGCTGCAATAGATGTTGCTATTGCAAATTTTCCTATTGCAAAACCTTTATACATTTGAGCATTTGTAAATTTCTTTAAAACAGGGTTAAAATTATTCAAATTATCAAACAAAGCCTTTTCTTCGCCTTGTGCAATTTTTGAAATTGTTTTCAAATTTTCTTTATTATCCAATAATCTTGGATCAAATTTAGAATTTAACTTAAATAACGGGTAAATAGCAAAATCAATGATTTTCTTTATTGCAGGTATCGCAAAAAGCCAAATAGCACCTGTTCCAAATTCTTCTATCGCTTTTTCTCTGGCGTCATCTTTTCCGCCGTTTTTCTTATAAGTATAAACTGTTGCGCCATCACCAATCCAATCTTTTATGACCATCGCCGCAAGTGAATCATCATTATTGGCAAGTCCTGATAGCAATTTAATAGAATTTTGTGTTGCTAATGCTGAAATTTTCATTTATTCTCCTTTAGTTTAAATTATAGTCCCCAAATTAAGTTCATAAGTTTTTGAACTCGTCGATTAATAATAAAATTAAATTTGTTATTCATATAACCTCATTTCTATTTTTTCTCAATAAAAAAGACCTCCTATAGAGGTCTTTTTGCATATTTTTAAAACTAAATTAATCTTTATCTATAGGAATGCAAACAAGTCCTCTTTCTTCTAAAGAGAACAAGCGTCGTAATAATACAGTTAATAAATTAATCATTTAAATACCTCAAATGTGACTGCGATAAATATTATACTATATAATTTAATATTTGTCTACCGTACAAAAAAATTAATTTTAATCTTGAATTAATTTTGCTTTATATGTATCGATAATCTTTTTTGAAAAATTATCTTTTTGTTCATCATTTAAAAAATTTATTTTATCTATATTAGCCTTTAATTTTTGCTCAACCTGCTCATTAATTTTTACTTCTTCCAATTGAGAATTAGTTATTTCAATAGGCTTATCCTCAACAAGACTTGACATAGTTTCAGGTATTGAAACAGCATAATTTTTATAACTAAATATAATATCTTTAATCTCAATACCTAATGGCATTGAATAAGAATTAATATTTTTCAAAATTTTAGCTTTATAAAGACTAAGCTCTTGAACTAAAACAGGACTTTTTGCGCTAACATATAATTTTTGAAATTTGATAGCATAAGGTTTTGTAAATTTTGCAAACTTAGCTCCGACAATATTATTCCAAAAAGAAAAAATTGTTGAATGTTTGATAATTTGCCCGAATTTTTGACCTTTAATAGTCTCCCCAAAAGCAGTTTTATTAATAAGCTCTCCGATATGAGCAGTTGGATTATTTTTTCTCATGCCTCAATTATACAACAGCCACCTTAAAATTATAAGGTGGCAAATTGTATAATTTTACAATATTAATTAACTTATTATAGCCCCGCTTTTTGAAGAAGAATTTCAGTCATTTGAGTTTCCTCCCAAGGAATAGAGAAATCTTCTCTTCCGACATGACCATACGCAGCAAGCTTTTGATAGAATTTACCGCCATTTTTAGCAGGTAAATTTCTTAAATCAAATTGCTTAATAATTGCTGCAGGTCTTAAATCAAATGTTTCAGAAACAATTTTTGATAATTCTTCGTCAGCTATTTTACCCGTATCAAAAGTATCAACCAATACTGACACAGGTTGAGCACGACCAATAGCATAAGCTAATTCGATTTCGCATTTTTCAGCTAGTCCTGCTTTTACAATATTTTTTGCTACCCAGCGAGCAGCGTATGCTGCAGAGCGGTCAACTTTGGTTGGATCTTTTCCAGAAAAAGCACCGCCACCATGACGAGCATAACCGCCATAAGTATCAACAATGATTTTTCTTCCTGTTAAACCAGCGTCGCCTTGAGGTCCGCCAATAACAAATCTTCCAGATGGATTAATTAAATATTTAGTAGTTTCATCAGGTTTAACATCATAATTTTCAAAAACAGGTTTAATAACCAATTCAATCATATCTTTTCTTATGATTTCTTGAATTTTTTGATTATCTTCAACACCGTTTACTATAGGATCATGTTGGGTTGAAATAACAATTGTATCAATTCTTTTTGGTTTACCATCTACATATTCAACAGTAACTTGACTTTTGCCGTCCGGTCTTAGATAGTTAACACGTCTTTGTTTTCTTATTTCAGCTAATTTGTACGCTAATTTATGAGCTAAAGCGATTGGCATAGGCATTAATTCTGGTGTTTCATTACAAGCATAACCAAACATAATACCTTGATCGCCTGCGCCTATATCGAGTGTTTCTTCTTTTGATGTATCAGCGTTATCTGAGCGAGTTTCTAAAGCTTTATTAACACCGCCTGCGATATCTGTTGATTGTTCATCAATCGAAGTTAAAACAGCGCAAGTTTTATAATCAAAACCGCCACCTTCTTCGCCGTTATATCCGATTGATTTGATTGTATTTCTAACAACTGTTGGAATATCAACATAACAATTAGATGTAATTTCACCGCAAACAAGAGCCATACCTGTTGTAACAGTAGTTTCTGCGGCAACTCTTGATTTTGAATCTTTAGTTAAAAATTCATCTAAAATAGCGTCAGAAATCTGATCGCATACTTTATCAGGATGTCCTTCTGTAACTGATTCAGACGTAAATAAAAAATTTTTTAATGTCATCTTTTTCTCCTTAATTTATCTATACCGGTAAGGTTTTTAATTCCGACCCGATAACAACATTGTAAAAAACATTATATTACAAATAAAAATTATTTTTTATATACAAAACTTTTTTACAAATCTTAAAATGTTTAACTTTATTACTAGCAAATTTTTTGACTTTAATGTTTTTATTAATTATATAGAAGATAAAAATATGACTACACTTAGCGCTATAAATCAAAAATATATTGAAAACAAATCGAAGGCAAAAAATACAAATTCTGCCCAAAACACCTTTGTTGCGCCAATAAAGATTGAACAATCAAAAGATACAGTCGAGCTATCCAAAAAATCCGGTTTTCTTGATAAATTAAAGAATAACAAAAAATTAACTTTGGGGCTTATTGCAGGCATTGTAGCAGCAGCTATAGTATCTGCATATTTGATAATAAAAAAACCAGGTTCTAAAAATACACAAGAAATTGACAAAATATTAGAAAAAGGCAAAGAAATATTTAATGAAGGCTCTCAAATAATCGAAGAAACCGATAAAATCAAAAGAAAAGGTGCCGATATTATTGAAGAAGGTAAAAAAGAATTTGATGAAGTATTATCACTCATCACGCAAGGCAGAAAAAATAATTATAATATGGTATATAAAGACAATAAAATAAACAGATACTTCCAAAGAAAATCTGATGGAATGGTTATGGTTGAATTAGATGATGCAAGACAAATACTTAGAGAAACATTTTTCAGCGAAACCTTATATCAAGATAACAACGATTTTGCAATTAACATAGAAAAAATATTAAAACATACACAAGAAAACAGCGCTAAACCTAAAATCAAAAGTTTTTCATTTGAAGATGGCATACTTACAATGTTTAAAGAAGCAGAAGCTGATAGTTTAGGCGCTATATCTCATATATTTGAATTTGATTACAACGGAGATATTTTACGTTATTTGAAAAACGGCAAAGAAACCCAAAATAATAGGATTTTTGATGAAATTTACACATTTTTCAACAATGAATTATCGCTATTCTCAAAAAACAGTCAAGAAGATAAAATTAACAATACAAATTCTGTAGAAAGATTATACTCTTTTAATGATAAAAAACTTAAAAGCTGTGCTCAAAACTGTACAATTACAAGAAATTACAATGGACAAAGTTTATTTATATATAATTTTGAAGATGATGGCAGCATAAAAGAATATATAGAAAACATAATAAAACAAAACAATACTACAAAATGCCAAAAAAGATATGGACGCATAAACAATAAATTTGTAGAAATTAAAACAGAACAATAAAAAGGACAAATATGACAATCATTAACTTTAAACCAAACTCTTGGCAAGGAAACACAGATACAGCCCAACCAGAAAGAATACAACAAAAAAGATACGATAGCTCAACTTTTGTTGATTATGACTTAGATGCTGAAGATAAATTTGTAAAAACGCTACAACCATCTCAAGCCGTAAAAATGAGCAAACACTCTGAAGAATATGACAGAGCAAAATATGTTCTATGCGAAGCGATTATGGAAAGAAATGAAGTTTCAAGCATAATCGAAGTTGCAGCAAACAGAAACTACACAGACCTAGAAAGCCACGAAGGCTTTATTACATTTGATTTTGAATCAGATCCTTTAGGCAGAGGAATAATGTATGAATGTGATAAAAAAGGCAAAGTTCTAAGAGAAACAACTTTTGTTGAAGAAACAGGTGAAATATATAAGATAAAAACATCAGAGCAAAAAATTAACGCTCATTCAAAACATAAGAAAAAAGGATACAATCAAACAACTTTCTTTAACTATGATGAAAGTTATATAGAAGTTAAAAAAGGCGTAAAAGAAGGCTTATTTGATATAAAAACAAGAGAATTTATAGGTTACGAAAAAGGTGAACCTAAATTCTATAAAATTGACCATGTATCAAATTCAAAAGGCACAAATTGTAAAAAAGAATACACATTTTAATAAATAATTTGGTAAAACATTATGTTTATTTTATAATTTTCCTTGCGAGAACTAAAATCGAGAGGAAGAATATGGAATTAACATATAAAAAACAAAGTTGTACCTATTTAACAGAAAATGATATCGGTAAAGAAACAACCCTAGCAGGCTGGGCAAGCACAATTCGCGACCTTGGCGGTATAATTTTCGTTGAATTAAGAGATAAAACAGGCCTGTTTCAACTTGTAGCAGACCCTCAAGTTAACCCCGAAGTTCATGCTGTTTTATCAAAAATCAAACCAGAATATGTTATCCAAGCGGAAGGTAAAATTTCAAAAAGACCGGATGAAACAGTTAATGAAAAACTTAAAACAGGTACAATTGAAATGTATCCAAGCAAGGTTACTGTTTTATCAAGCGCTCAAACTCTTCCATTTGTTCTTGACGATAATAATGTCTCAGAAGATGTTCGCTTAAAATATCGTTATTTAGATTTGCGTCGTGAAAAAATGATGCAAAACTTCCAACTTCGCCATAATATCGTTAAAGCAATTCGCAACTACTTAAATAGTTTAGATTTTATGGAAGTCGAAACTCCGATTTTAATCAAAGCAACACCAGAAGGCGCTCGTGATTATTTAGTTCCATCAAGAATACACGATGGAAAATTCTATGCACTACCTCAATCTCCTCAAATTTTCAAACAATTGTTGATGGTTGCCGGTTTTGAAAAATATTACCAAATTGCAAAATGCTTCAGAGATGAAGATTTAAGAGCAGATAGACAACCAGAATTCACTCAAGTTGATATGGAAATGTCTTTTGTTAATCAAGATGATGTTATTAAAATGACAGAAGGCTTAATTGAACACGCCTTCAAAGCAGCAGGAGTTGAAGTTAAAGCTCCATTTAAAAGAATTACATACAAAGAAGCAATGGATAAATACGGTTCTGATAAACCAGACACACGCTTTGGATTAGAGCTTTTTGATGTAACAGATATTATGCAAGCATCAACATTTGAAGCATTCAAAGCTGTTATTAATAACGGCGGAACAGTAAGAGCCATCAAAATCCCAGGTATTGCCGGATATTCAAGAAAAGAAATGGATGATGTAAGAAATCTTGCAATTTCATTCGGTGCAAAAGGTCTTGCTTGGATTACATATATGGAAAACGGCGAAGTGAAATCTCCTGTTTTAAAATTCTTAAATGAAGACCAAATCAAAGAAATTCAAACAAGAGCACAAGCTCAAAATGGCGATATAGTTTTCTTTGTTGCTGATCATCCGCAAATTGTATTCGATGTTTTAGGAAGATTCAGATTATATTTTGGTCAAAAATTAAATATGATTGACGAATCAAAACATGATTTATTATGGGTTGTAGATTTCCCATTATTTGAACAATCGCTAGAAGATGGTTCATTTAAATCAGTTCACCATCCATTCACAATGCCTGCCCTAGAAGATATCGACAAACTTGAAAACGATAAAGGCAACGTAAAATCAATAGCTTACGATATCGTATATAACGGAAACGAGCTTGGCGGCGGTTCAATAAGAATCCACGACGCAGAAATTCAAAGAAAAGTCTTTAATGCACTTGGCTTAACCCCAGAAGACATAAAAGAAAAATTTGAATTTATGATTGACGCATTCAAATACGGAACTCCTCCTCATGGCGGTTTGGCTATCGGCTTAGATAGACTTGTTGCGCTATTATTAAGGGCAAATTCAATCAGAGAAGTTATAGCGTTCCCGAAAAACTCTGCAGCAAAAGATTTAATGACAAATGCACCTTCTTTAGCTTCAGAAGAACAGCTTAGAGAACTACACTTAAGATTAAGAAATGTACCTAAGGCTTAAAATTGATAAATAATAAAAAAATAACAATAGTAATGCCTGCGTATAATGCGCAGGCTACTTTAAAAGAAACATTTGAAGCTATTCCAAAAGATATAGCTGATGAAATAATTCTTGTTGATGATTATTCAAAAGATAAAACCGTTGAAATCGCAAAATCGCTAAATATAAAAACAATTGAACACAAAAAAAATCTTGGCTACGGCGCAAATCAAAAAACTTGCTACAAAGAAGCGCTTAAAAATAATGCCGATATCATAATTATGCTTCATCCTGATTTTCAATATGACCCAAGGTTAATCCCTTCACTAGCTTCAATGATAGCTTACGATAATTATGATTGTGCTATTGCTTCAAGAATGCTTGTAGGTTCTGCTAAAAATTCCAAAATGCCAAAATATAAATATTTTGCAAATAGATTTCTTACAAAATTCCAAAATTTTTTCCTAAACAAACACTTATCAGAATACCATACAGGCTATAGGGCCTTTAGCTCAGAAGTATTAAAAAATATTCCATTTGACAAAATGAGTGACGATTTTGTTTTTGACAATGAAATGCTCGCTTTAGTATATTTTAAAAATTATTCAATAGGAGAAATTTCTTGTCCGACTAAATATTTTAACGGCGCAAGCTCAATTAATTTTATTCGCTCTTGTAAATATGGCTTAGGCGTCATAAAAACAAGTATTCTATACCGTTTAGCAAAAATTGGTATTAAAACTAAATTATTTAAATAACTATATATTAGTTGCTAAACTTGGGGCAATAATAATAAATTGACGGATTAATTCTTTATCCCATTGAGTACCTGCGCCCATTTTTAAAATTTCGCAAGCTTTGTTTACAGATAATCCTTTTCTATATGGTCTATCAGAAATAAGAGCATGATAAGCATCAGCAATAGCTACAATTCTTGCTGAAAGCGGTATATCATCTCCTTTCAAGCCGAAAGGATAACCTGTGCCATCAATATGTTCATGATGGAATTTCACCATAGGAATTAAATCGTGAAGCGATTTATTTGGTTTCAATACTTTATCTGCACCTATTGCAGGGTGTTGCTTCATAATCGCCCATTCTTCATCAGAAAGCATAGTAGGCTTTCTTAAAACATGTTCAGGAATACCGATTTTACCTATATCATGCAATAGCGCACCCAATTTTATACGTTCCACTTCATTTGCAGGTAAATTTATTGCTCTGGCTAATGCTTCAGAATATCTTGAAACAGCGGCCGAATGACCTTTTGTATAAGTATCTTTTGCATCAATTGTATTAGCCAAAGATGAAACAACGTCAAGCAAATGTTCATTAGAAACAATATTTTCATCATGGAATTGATTAATTAATTCCTCTTCTATATCAACACCAATTGCAGCATGTTTTTTAGTTAATACTCTTGCAAAACATTTAAGCGCTTCATCATCCCAGAAATTATAATCTAGAGTTGATACAATTTCTGATTGACCTGTTTTATTTCTTTTACTTTTTGCAATAAACAAAGCTTGCTCGGCTAGAATTGTCAATTTTTCCTGTTTATTTGTAGAATCAGGACACATTGAAATACCACATGAGAATTTTAATTGTCCTAAATCATCAAACATTGTGCAAGCTAAATTATACAAAAGAAATTCACACACATATTTTGCTTCTACTTCGGTGGTATTAGGCATTATAATGGCTATTTCATCTCCGCCATATCTTCCTAAAATATCGGTATTTCTAACATTTTTCTTTATTTTTTGTGCAACTTCTTTAATTACTTCATCACCTTTAGCATGTCCTAATTCGTTATTTATCTCGGAAATATTAGCAATATCCAAAATACAAAATGCCAAAGCAGCATTAGAATTGATACTTAGAGAAATTTCTCTTGCTAAATCTTCTTGAAGTTTTTTGTGATTTGATAAACCTGTCAAAGAATCGGTATCTGTATTTCTATCTACCAAATCAATAAGTTGTCTATTTTTATAAAATATAGCATAGTAATTTGCAATTAATTTATATAAATCAAATAATTGATTATTATTATCTGAATATATAATAACTCCAAGACACTCTCCAAAAACGACCAAAGGAATAACCGTTGTCGGCGTTTCTGAAATATAATTCATTTTTAAATAACTGCTATCGGTTGTAAAAATAGCTTCTTTAGTTTTAAAAGCTTTAACAATAACATTATCTTCATCAGATAATAATATCTTTGAATTATAAGAAGAGCCCGTCTTTTCAACCAATTTAATGTTTATATAATTAGAAGTATGATTAAACACGCCCACTGCCAAAAAATCTAAATTTAAATTCAAACAAACCTGTTTATGAATAGAATAAAACAATTGTACGGTGTCTGTTTGATTTAAAATAGCTTCATTTATAGCATTTATTATTTCAAGATAATTTATATCAGATACTTTTGTAAGATTTTTCGACCATCCGCCATACAATCTGTTCGATGAAGTTCTTGTATTTAGAGGCATTATTCTTGATGTATCGATAGGGTTTGAAATCTTATTATTTATTAAGCTGTTCTTAGAATCTTGAAAGCTGTTGTTATCTTTTATTTGATTATAGTCCACACATAAAACCTTTCAGATTTTAACAATTTAATTAAGAACGGTGAAATTAAAAAATGCTATTTTTTTATAAATTTTTTAATTTTCTTTACATTTCTTAGTAAATCATTTTTTTATTTCAATAATTTTGATGGAAGATTTTTCACCTTTTACTATAGAAATTTTTGTCTTTGAAATACCTAATAATTCTGATAAATACTGAATTATGGCCTTATTTGCTTTTCCTTCAATTGCCTGCTGAGTAATTTTGATTTTAATATACTCATCTAAAAATTCAATTGAATTGCTTTTTGAATTAGCAACAACTTTTACATTAATTCTATAACCATCATTATTTTTTACTAATTCATTTAATTCTTCGATACTTTTGGGCATTTACTTAACTTTTTTTAGCTAAAATACAACATATAATATATCTCAAAAACACAATAATATGTATAATATAAATATAATTTTGGTGAATTATGACATATCAAAAAATTTTTGAAGAGATTAAAGAGGAATTATATAAACAAAAAAGACAGCAAAGCGATATTGAGCAAATAGAAGCTGCCTATAATTGGGCTAAAAAATTACATGATGGTCAATTTAGAATTTCTCAAGAACCATACATAATTCACCCTCTTGAAGTTGCAAAAATTCTGGTAGATTTAAAATTAGATAAAAATACAATTATCGCAGCTTTTTTACATGATGTTTTGGAAGATACCGACACAACAGCTGAAGAAATGAAGGAAAAATTTGGTCAAGATGTTGTTAATCTTGTCCAAGGCGTTACAAAATTAAACAAATATCAATTCAAATCAAAAGAAGAACGACAAGCTGAAAATTTTAGAAGAATGCTCATAGCAATGGCACAAGACATTAGAGTTGTCGTTTTAAAATTAGCAGACAGGCTTCATAACATGAGAACGCTGGCATATATGACAACGGCAAAACAAAAAAAAATTGCCCAAGAAACAATGGATATATTTGCACCCTTAGCTAATCGCTTAGGTATGGGAAAAATAAAAGCAGAACTTGAAGATTTGTCTTTAAGATATTTAAACCCCGAAAAATACTATGAAATTGCAAAACTTGTCGCAGAAACAAAAGCAATGAGAGATTCAACCGTAAATGCCCTCATTGAAGTTATTTCAAAAGAACTTGAAAAAAATAAAATTAAAGCAAAAATAAAAGGTAGAGCAAAACACTATAATTCTATCTATAATAAAATGAAACGCTTAAACGTTACATTTGACCAACTCTATGATATAACGGCGGTAAGAGTAATTGTAGATAGCGAAAAAGAATGTTACCAAGTTTTAGGCATAATTCACCAATTATTTAAGCCAATCCCCGGAAGATTTAAAGACTATATCGCAATGCCAAAAGGCAATATGTACCGCTCATTGCACACTTCTGTTATAGGTACAAAAAATAAACCTGTTGAAATTCAAATCAGAACAAAAGAAATGCATGAAGTAGCAGAATACGGTATCGCTGCGCATTGGAGATACAAAGAATCAGGCTCAATTAAAGCATCAAATAAGCAAGATATGCAGTTTTCTTGGATGAGAAAAGTAATGGAGCTTGATAACGAATCAGCTAATGCACAAGATTTTGTCGAAAGCGTTAAACTTGATATTTTCAATAATCAAATTTTTGTATTTACCCCGAATGGTGATGTTTTTGATTTACCACAAAACTCAACTCCTGTTGATTTTGCGTACAGAATTCACACAGAAGTAGGACACAAAACAGTAGGCGCTCTAATTAACGGCAGAATAGCACAGCTTGATACAAAATTAAAAAACGGTGATATTGTTGAAATACTAACATCAAAACAATATATGCCAAAAATCGATTGGTTAAATTTTGTTGTTACTAAAAATGCAAGCTCAAAAATTCGTCAATGGTTTAAAAAATTCAATCGTGAAGATAATATTCAAATCGGAAAAACAAATCTTGAAATTGAACTTACAAAAGCTTGTTTTGATGAATGCACCAAAAACGGTATTATAAACAAAGCTGCAAAGGAAATGAATTATAAAAGCCCTCAAGACTTATTTGCAGCGCTTGGTTACGGCGAAACAACCATTCATAAAGTAGTAAATGTACTAAAAAAATATGAACCACCAAAAACAAATGAAGAGCTGGCTACTTCTCAAACGCAAACAAAGAAAACAAAAAGCAAAAAAAATGATATTGTAGGGCTTGAAGGATTATTGTGGTCATTAGCAAAATGTTGTTCGCCAATCCCAGGAGAACCTATAATTGGTGTCATTACCCGCTCTAAAGGAGTGAGCGTTCATAGGCTAGATTGTAAATGCCTATATAATATAGAACCTGAAAGAATGATTGATATTTCTTGGGCAGAAGGTGCAACTAAAACATCATATCTAGCACATATTAGAATTGAATGCCAAGATAGAGTAGGAATGTTAAGGGATATATTATTAAAAACGGGTGATCTTGGAATTAATATAATATATTCAAATACTTACCTAAAAGGCAGAAAATTTGGCATAATCGATTTAGGAATTGAATTAGATAACATTGAAACTCTAAAAAAAGTTATATTAAGTATTCAGTCCATACCGGATGTTTGTTCAGTTAGAAGACTGCAACAAAAAGAAAACCTGAACCAGCCAAAACAAAACAAAAAGAAAAAACCAAAACCTGTTCAAAAGGATAAAAAATAAAAAATGGAAGTTTTTCAAGAAATAACCGAAAATAAAAATATAGCAATTGCCTTAGGTTATTTTGACGGCATTCATATTGGACATAAAAAAATTATAACCACATTAGTTCAACAAGCAAAATTAAATGGCATAAAATCCGCCGTAGTTACTTTTGACAAAAATCCTGCCGATTATTTTAATAATGAACCCACTTTAAATATACAAACTTTTAAAGACAGGCAAATTATATTAGATTCTCTTGGAGTTGATTTTTTATATGAATTAAACTTTGAAAAATATAAAGATTTATCTGCAACAGAATATTTAAGAGACGTCTTAATTAAAAATTTTGAACCAAAAATGATAATAGTAGGATACAACCACACATTCGGAAAAGAAAAAAGCGGAAATGCCCAGCTATTAAAAGAATATTCTGCTAATTATAATTATAAATGTGTAATAATTCCCGAGCAAAAATACAACAACAAAGAAGAAGTAAGCTCTACACAAATAAGAAAAAGAATACAACACGGTCATCTAAACGCTATAAGGGCATTATTAGGAAGATATTTTTCAGTTAGAAATTCTGTTATCAAAGGCAATAAAATAGCAAGAACCCTAGGCTATCCTACCGCAAATTTGATTTGGCCAAATAGCACAGTAAAATTGCCTTATGGAGTATATTTTGGCTATGCGCAAGTTGATTCTAAAATGATTCCCGCACTAATTTCTTGGGGAACAAAGCCTACTTTAACCAATGGAAATAATGAAATTTTAGAAGCACATTTATATAAATTCAGCGAAAATCTCTACGGGAAAATTATCAAAGTAATTTTTGTTAAAAAATTAAGAGATGAAGAAAATTTTGGCAACATAAGAGTTCTTGCAACGCAATTGCAAAAAGATTACTCCGCTTTTCAAAAATGGGCAAGAATGGTTAAATAAAAAAACCCAGAGCCAGCATTATTACAGCATAATAAAATAACATTATAAATAACAATTTTCTTACACCAATCATAATAAAATGTTAATTAAAAGGTGTATTTAATAAATTACCTAGGAAGGGAATGTTAATTTTTATGTTAATTAAGTCCTTTGGGCTTTTTTATATAAAACATTTATGTTAGTATTTTCCTTGCGACAAAAAGTATTGTAAATTTTTTTAAAATACCGGTTACAAAATAGCAAAAAAAATAAGTCACATGTTTTTATTAACTTGTGTTTGTGTGAGGAAAGACTATAAATGAAGTTAACAGCCGTTAGCGACAACACTATTAAAAATACTACAAATAATAACAATAATAACAATGCTAAAAAAAGATTGTCTTTCAGAGGTTTTGCCGATAGCGCAGTTGTTATGTGGGACATTATTGATGCAGGCGGAAGAGCACTGCAATTCACTGTTGAAGATATGCTTGGAACAAATTTCCCAAGAACATATAAAGGTGCTATGTCCGGCTACAAACACACTAAAAAAATTAACTTTCCGTCATTATTACAAGAAGGCATAAGAGAATTTTTAACAGGCCCTATAATGTCTATTGCACCTTATGTAATTTTAGGAGTTGCAACTGCTTTAGGCGGTAAATCAGCAAATACACATATTACGAATATTGAAAACTTATCATATATTGCAGGAAAATTACCAAATAGTGTAGATAAAAACAACTTTAAGGGAGTATATTTTGAAAATGTTATTCAAGATATGTTAAAACAAACTCTTAAAACAGATAAATTAGATGATAATGATGTAAAAACACTTCTTGATGGCATAAATGAATACGATTCAACACTTGAAAATATCAAGCAATTAGCAACAAGAAAAGAAAAGAAAGCAGCTAAAGCTAAAGCAAAAGAAATACTTAATACAATGCAAAATAATTTTGAAAGAATTATTAAATCTAAAAAAGCAAACTTCAAAGATACAGATTTTCAAGTTGCAAAATTCTCTCTTGATAATGCTAAAACAGCTTCAGCAAACTTTGAAAATTATATCGGATATACAACTGCTTTTGCTAATGACTATCTAAAAGAAAATGCTAAAGGAAGTGCTTTGGATTTAGCCGAAAACACAATTAAAGCATTTAAGAAAAATTGGATTGGTAAGCGCGTTATAACTATCATATCTATGATTGCACTTACAGGTGTAATTATGTCATTTATTCCTAAATTATATACATTGGCTTCAGGCAAGAAGAACCCTGACACTAAAGTTTATACTGATATAGCAAAAGAAAAGGGGGATAAACAATGAACATCTCAAAAATAACCTCATCTTTTGCACCAATGAAAAATACCTTAGGTAAAGGAGTAAATAAACTTGCTGACAAAATAGGCGGATTTGTTAGCGACAATAATACTGCAAAAAAAGTGATAAATGTTTTTGAACCAAACGGCGGAGATAACTCATTTTTCGGACTTGCAAGTATAATGGTATTTGCAGTATTAATTCCAAGGGTAATCACTGCTCTTAGAAGAAATCCTGAAGATAAAGAAGCAACAAAAGATGAAATTACGGGCATCTTATTTAGAGATGTAACAACCATAATAACAATGTTATTTGCACTTAAAACAATGAATTCAGTTGTAAGTAACATAGGAACAAAAGCTACAGGTATTCCAATGGTTAATGTTCCATTCAAAAAATTATTCAACGAAGAAACAAAAGACATTGCCAATAAAGCAAAAGAATTTGCTCAAAATCCCGCTGAAAAACTTAAAACTATTGCCGAAAATATCGGTTTAGCTCTAAATCCTATCGGAGGAAGCAAATCTTTAAGTGGCGAGCAAACAGATAAATTGTTTACAGGCTATAAAAGCGCAGAAGAAGTACAAAAACTTTTAGAAGATATTCCTAATCACGGCGGAAATTCTAAAAAAGTATTTGAAAAAATGAAAGATGGCATAATTGCTTCAATAAAAGAAAACATTGCTAAACTAAAGGCAGAAAATATGCCAAAAAATAACAAATTCACTAATGATGTAGAAGAAAACATAAGAAGAAACAAAAGTGCTCTTGAATATTTTGAAAATCTAACTTATGAAAAATTTATGAATTTAGATACAACAACATTAACAGATAAAGAACCCGCTTTTGATATAAATCATACAATAGAAGAATTCTTTAAAGACAAAAAAAATCCTATAGCTCTTGGCGCTAAAAGAGTAAATGCTTGGTTAAGAACAGCAGCACTTGCAATTGAAGTATTCTTCCTTGGTTTTGGCTTACCGACATTAAACCAAAAAAGACTTGAGAAAAAATACTTAAGCGAAAAACCTGTTGGAGAAAAGCGCGGAACAAACTTTACGCCTTCAAAAGATAGAGAAGTAAGAGCTCAAGAAATAAAATTATACAGCAGTTTTATGAAATAAAAACTTAATATATTTGTAATAAAAACTCCAATCAGATAAAATTAAACAAGATTGGAGTTTTTTATGATAAATGAAATTTTAACAGCACTCATAAGTTGGATTGAATCAGTAATAACACATCTCGGCCCTTGGGGTATCTCGCTTTTAATGGCAATAGAATCCTGCAATATCCCACTGCCCTCTGAAGCAATATTACCATTTGCAGGATATTTGGTTACAAAAGGAGTATTCTCAATTCATACAGCAGCAATCTTTGGCGCTATAGGATGTGTATTAGGCTCAATTCCTTCCTATTATTTGGGATATTTTGGAGGAAGAAAATTTATAGAAAAATATGGAAAATATTTTTTAATCTCAAGACATGACCTAGAAGTTGCCGATAAATGGGTTGACAAATATGGCGATTGGTCATTTTTCTTATGCAGAATGCTTCCTGTTGTAAGAACTTTTATATCGCTCCCTGCAGGAATTTTAAGAGCAAGAAAAAGAACTTTCTTTCTGTTTACCTTCGTAGGGTCATTAGTTTGGAGTTATATACTTGTATGGGTTGGAATAAAAGTTGGCGAAAATACCGAAGCTTTAAAGCATATCTGGCATAAATTTGATGCGATAATAATCATTATTTGCTTAATTTTAGGAATAATATATATTTATCATCACGTAAAAAATCTAAAAAATTCTTAAATTATTCGCTCCATTTTTCTTCAAGCTCTTCTAAACTTAAACCCTTAGTTTCAGGCACAATAAAGCGAACGAAAAATATTGAAAATACACAAATTAAAGCAAATATCAAAAATGTAGTACAGCCTCCTAATCTGCTTAATGATATAGGGAATAATCCTGTCACTATAAAATTAAAAAGAAAGTTTGATATTATAGCAACACTCATAGCACTTCCTCTATACCTTAGAGGGAAAACTTCAGAAATCAATAATAATCCGATTGGTCCTAAAGACATAGAAAAAGAAACAATATATACAGCACAGAATATAACAGCTAAATACTTAACACAAGGACAATTAAGAACAAAAACACTTGATAAAACTAAAAGACTAAAAAGCATACCAGATAAACCAATGTAAAGCAATGGCTTTCTGCCTAATTTATCAACAAGGGCAAATGCCACAAAAGTCATTAAAAAGTTAATTAAACCGATAAAAATAGTTATAAATAATGCATCTTGATTTGATGAAAAATTCAACATTTTAAATATAGTAGGAGCATAATAAATTATTGCATTAATACCTGTTGCAATTTGAACAAACATTATTCCTATACCTATAACAAAAGGCATAATGATTTTCTTGCTTAATTTGATTTTTTCATCTTGATTTAAAGTGTGTTTTATTGCCTCAATTTCTTCATCTAAATTTGTTTTAGGATTAATTTTCCTTAATATTTTTCTTGCAGAATCAAACTTACCCTTTAAAACATACCATCTTGGTGTATCTGATTGAGCAATCATTCCTAAAAATAAAACTATGGCAGGAATAGCCCCCATAAAAAGCATAGCTCTCCAAGTATATTCTATATGAGCACAAAAATAATTAATCAAATACGAAAGCAATATCCCAAAAGTAAGTGCAATTTGATAAAAAGAAACTATACTGCCTCTTTTTTCTCTAATGGAAATCTCGCTTAAATACAATGGACCTGCAAAATTAACAATACCAACTGCACAACCCACCAAAGTCCTTGATAAAATTAATTCAGTTACATTTTGAGATACTGCACAAAATACAGAGCCCAAAATGAAAATAACTGCACTTAAAAGCAAAATATTTTTTCTTCCTAATTTATCAACAAGTCTGCCATTAATCAACGCACCAATGACAGCACCAACAGAAACAGAACTTACCAATAATCCCGATATCTCAGGGCTCATTTCAAAAGATTGATTAATGTATAACATAGCGCCTGAAATAACGCCTGTATCAAAACCTGATAAAAGTCCGCTTAATGAAGCAAAAAATACTGCGAAATATAAAAAATTAATTCTACTCATACAACACATTATAACAAATTTTTTTAAAAAAATAGTTAATACACTTTTCTTATTTTTGTGCGACAATAGGATAAAGATAATTTTTAGTCATGGAGAGCTCTAGTATGTCACATATAAAAATAGATGGCAATAAATGTAAATCTTGCTATTTATGTATGGATGTGTGTCCTAAAAAACTGATAAAAAAGAGCGAAAAAATAGGTAAAACGGGTAACTGTATCGTAGAATTTGATGATAAAAATCAAGAATGCATAGGGTGCGCTCAATGTGCACTTGTTTGTCCGGATATGGCTATAGTGGAAGTATATAGATAATGAGTGAAAAAGTATTACTAAAAGGAAATATTGCAATAGCCAAGGCTGCGCTAAATTGTGGTTGCAGTTGTTATTTTGGATATCCTATAACTCCACAAACTGAAATTGGTGAATACCTAAGCTCTAAAATGCAAGAAAAAAAACTTGCATACGTTTGTGCAGAATCTGAAGTTGCAGCAATAAATATGGCGCTTGGCGCTGCAACAAGCGGTGCAAAAGTTATGACATCAAGCTCATCTTGTGCAGTATCTTTAATGCAAGAAGCGCTTTCTTATGCTTCAAGTGACGAGCTTCCCATTGTGCTTGTAAATGTTATGAGAGCAGGCCCAGGACAAGGTTATATCTTCCCTTCTCAAGGCGATTATAATCAAGCAACTATTGGCGGTGGCAATGGCGATTATAAAATTATCGCACTTTCGCCATCAAGCGTTCAAGAATGTGTTGATATGACATATAAAGTTTTTTATTTGGCACAAAAATATAGAAATCCTGTTATCCTTCTTGTTGATGGTTTATTGGGTCAAATGGCAGAACCTATAACTATCGAAGATAACCCATATCCAAACATAGATAATTCGTCATGGATTTTGAACGGTGCTAAAAACAGAGCTTCAAGAAATATACATTCACTTGAGCCAAACCCTAAAAAATTAGAAGAACATACATTAAAGCTCCACAAAAAATATCTTGAAATAGAAAAAAATGAAGTTGATTGGGAAGAATATAACTGCGAAAATGCAGACTATATAATAACCGCATTTGGCTCAATGGCAAGAATAGCAAAAGGTGTTTCTGATTATTACAAAACAAAAGGGGTTAATTTTGGCGTATTTAGACCAAAAACCCTATATCCTTTCCCATACGAAAGATTGAGAGAACTCTCTAAGAAAACAAAGGTATTCTTTGATGTTGAAATGAATTTAGGACAAATGCATAAGGATGTTTGTCAAGCAATTTCACAAAACTCACAAGTATTTTTCATAGGCAGACCTGCGGGCGAATGGCTAAAGCAAGATGAAATAATTAAAGCAATAGATAAGATTTTTGAGGGGCAATATGCAACAAGTATATAGTATTCCAAAATCAATAAAACAAAATTCAACTTTTACATTCTGCCCAGGATGTGACCATGGGCTTGCAATTAAGCTTGTTGCTCAAGTAATTGACGAATTAGAATTAAAAGAAAATACAATTGCAGTTGCATCTTCCGGTTGTTCTGTTTTATTATATGACTTCTTAGATGTGGATTGCATAGAATCTCCCCATGGAAGAGCCTGCGCTGTTGCAACAGGAATAAAAAGAGCTCATAAAGCTCAAGGATATAATAAATTTGTATTTACTTATCAAGGTGACGGAGACTTTGCCTCAATCGGACTAGCAGAATCACTACATAGCGCACTTAGGGGCGAAAATATTACTGCAATTTGTATAAACAATACAAACTACGGTATGACAGGCGGTCAGCTAGGTCCAACAACTGCTATGGGACAAATTACAACAACAAGCCAAAGCGGAAGAAATAAAGAATACCACGGTTTTCCTATTAAAACAGCAGAACACATTGCACTTTGCGAAGGCACGAGTTTTTCAGCCCGCGTTGCCTTATATGACATAAAAAATATAATTAATGCAAAAAAACAAATTAAAAAAGCTTTTGAATATCAAAAAAAAGGCTTAGGTTTCAGTTTTGTTGAAATTTTATCCACTTGTCCAACAAATTGGAAGCTTACACCTCAAGATTCACACAAAAAAATTGAAAATGAACTTATAAAAGTATACCCTCTCGGTATTTTTAAGGATATAGAAAATGATTAAAAGTTTTATTATTTCAGGCTCAGGCGGACAAGGAGTTTTATCAATAGGTTCAATTTTAGCTAATATATTTATGCTAAATAATCTATTTGTAACCTATTGCACTTGCTATGGAGCTGAAATGAGAGGCGGCGCTGTTAATTGCGAGATTAATATGTCAGATAAAGAAATAAATACTCTTCAAAACGAAAAAGTGGATTTTGTTGTTGCGCTTAATCAAGCTTCGTTTGATAAATTTATTTCAAAAGTAAAAGAAAACGGAACTATGATAATTAATTCATCTCTTGCTAAAATATTAAAACCAAGAAATGATATTAAATATATTTTTATGCCTTTTAGCGAAGAAGCTACAAAAATGGGCGATATCAGAATGACAAATTCTATTGCATTGGGCATTTTGGCAAAATTGCTCGGCGGATTTAATTTTGAAAATGTCAAAAAAGGATACGAAAAAATATTATCAACAAAAACAGAATTAATACAAAAAAATATCGAAGCCTATTTATTAGGTTATAATTACAAGATGGGAGAAATGTAAATTGAATATAGGTACGAAAATAGTTGCAATTGATTGTGATGTTGCAACAAATATAATAACAAACGACGACTTAACAAAAATATTAGACACATCGGATGAATGGATTTCAACAAGAACAGGAATTAAAAAAAGAAGAGTTTTATCTGGTGATGAAACATCAGTAGATTTAGCAATAAGAGCAGCAAAAAAAGTTATCAAAAGAGCAAACTATAAAGGTGATGAATTTGATATGATTATTGCAGCTTCATCAGCTCCGGAAGAAATTTATCCATCAGTATCTTGCAGGGTTCAAGCTGAAATCGGCGCTAAAAAAGCTGCTTGTTTTGATGTCAAAGCAGCATGTGCAGGCTTTATATATGCCCTTAGCACAGCTCAAGCATTCATTAAATCCGGTTTATATAAAAACATTTTAATTATTGCAACAGATGCAACTACAAAATTTACAGATTGGGAAGATCGCTCAGTATGTGTTTTATTTGGAGATGGTGCAGGTTCTGCAATAGTTAAAGCGGATGAAAATAGCGAAGATATAATAGGGATAAATCTTTTGTCTGATGGAACTTGCGGAGATTATATCACACTAACCACTCAAGGAAAAAATTGTCCATTAGTTGAAGGTATTAAAAATGAAGTTAAGCCATTCATTCAAATGAAAGGCAAAGATGTTTATAAATTTGTTATGCAAGAAATTCCTCCAAAACTAGAGGAATTAATGGATAAAACAAATACAAAAGTGTCTGATATAGATTACTTTATACCTCATCAATCAAATCAAAGAATGATTGATGCTCTGGCTCAAAGATTAGAAATTGAAGAATCTAAAGTAATATCAAAT
>CALUZF010000006.1 GCA_944325165.1 Candidatus Gastranaerophilales bacterium | reverse complement strand
CATTGATTATTGTTCAAACAACGAACTTCCTTGTGAAATAATCAAAACTAATTTTAAATTCGATAAATCAATGACAATATCAGAATTAATCAATTATTCGCAAAGTAATCTTATAAACAAACAAAAAAATACAGATAAAGTAAAACTAAGACTTTTTGAGCTTATAACTCTTTTTTCAAGACTTTGTGCAATTGAAATAACAAAAATCAAAAAACTTGAAAACTATTGCGATGAGTACGATTTTGGAGTTTTAAGATTTTTCGCTCTTACAAACGGATATTCTATAAGAAATGAAAAAATAATAAGAAGAATTTACGAATTTTCCGATTTTTCACTAAAAATTGCCGTAAAATTGTCTTTAATTTATCAGAAAAAATATGGCAAAAAAGAAAGCGCCAACACAAAAACATCCCTTTTGGACGGTCATTGTATTTTAGTTTCTGGTGCTGACTTGGATGAATTGGAAAAACTTTTAAAAACAATCGATGAAATGGATATTAAAGAAAAAATAAATGTTTATACCCATGGACCTTTATTTTTAGCACATTTTTATCCTTACTTTAAGAAAAATAAATACCTAAAAGGACACTTTGGCGCAGATAATGCCCAATATGACTTTTCTGTTTTTGACGGTGCAATATTAATCACCCAAAATTTCATACAAAAAATAGATAATCTTTATCGTGGAGAAATTTTTTCAAATAAATTAATATCATTTTCAAAATTTGCCGATATTAAAAATAATGATTATAAACCGCTAATCGAGACAGCTCTAAGACTAAACGGATGTAAAAAATCAAAAGAAACAACATCCATAGAAATTGACTACGATAGAGAAAAAATCAAAAAATTTATAGAACACACCGATGTTGAAGAAATAATAGTAATCTCAGGATTATTGGACGGTAATCAACAAGTAGATGATTATAACGGTAAAAAAATAGTTAAAATCAGCTGTCCTTTAGAAGGAGATATACTTTTAGAATCAATTAATAAGCTAAAAGAAAAAGGTATTAAAATAACTGTATTTTTAGCTCAATGCAACCTTACAAATTTAGGAGTTTTATTAACCCTCTTAAATCAAGATATAGAACTAAATATAGCTAATTGCCCGCATTCATTAATAAATCCGCATGTAATTGAATCTCTAAAAGAAGATTTTAAAGTAAAAATAATTTAAAAGCCCCTTAAATCGGGGCTTTTTTTATTTAGTCGGAACAAATACGCTTACTGTATCTGTTAATCTTATTCTTGAACCATCTTGTTTAACTATTTTATGGTCTTTTACAATATAACCAGCCTCTTTTGTGCCATCATAAGAAACTTTTTGAAGTTTTGTACCTTCATCAAAAGGACAAACACCATTTTCATTCTCGATTAATATACTTTCTTCAAGTCTGATGGATTCAAGAGGATTTTTCTGCCATGAAGCGGATCCATTAGGCAAACCAAGGTTTGTTACAACGCTAAGCGCTTCTTCTCCTTTTGAATTTTTACGATATATAGGCCACAATTCAAAACCATTTGTGCGTTTTAACAGCGCTTTTTTATTATTATTAATAGAAATAATATTTTCAATAATATCTTCTACTTTTTTATAATTTTCATGATTATTATTATCACTGCTTATGCCATATTCTCGGGGACTAAGACCAAAACCTTTAGCACTATTTGAAACTTGTCCTACAAAATAATCAATCGCACCTTTTGATACACCTCTTTTTTCAGCTTCTTTATAATAAGCTTCAGCCATTTTTGCAAATTCTTTATTAATATCAGCTTTTGCAGAAACTAATTTCAATGACATAGGAGTACCATCTCTTAAAACGCTAAGTCCTGGAAATCTATACATACCGGATATTTTACGCATTTTATTATAATAATCTTGGTATCTTGCATCATCTTTTAAATCATGTAACACTTCATTTCTGATACCTAGATACACGTTTTTAGATGGTGTTTCATAGCCTTCTTGAGCAAATTCACTACCGCCAAACAATGTAGGAGTACCAACACAAGCATTCATTACTTGCCATAATCTTTCATAATATGACCTAGAATCACACGTCATTGCATAATGAAAATCGCGAACTTTATTTATTAAATCATCCTCATTTTTTGCAATTCCTGCGTTTTCAATCATATCTTTAATTGTTCTTACAAAAGGTCTAACGCCAAATGCTCTTGCTCTTTTGAAGCTATTTTTTCCACTACCGTCAGCTTTTTTACCATTTACAAGATTTTGAAGAGATTTATATAATTTAGCTTTATCACTTTCATTAAATGATTTTGGAAGATTTTCAATAACCTTATACATAGCTAAACCAACACCTACCGCTTGAGGGCACATGTTTTTCAAATCATCTCTACCTGTCAAATAGCGTATATTGCTTTTTGTCTTTTCATCTAAATTTTCAAGTTTTTCAGCCAAAAATATTGACATATTTAAAGGCAAAGTATGTAATACTGAAGGTTTATCGTGGTTAGAATTGAACATATGAGAAAATATAGCAGCGTCAGATTGACTATATTTCATCAACTCTTCCATTTGATTTTTTAAAATACCTAAATTACCTGCTTTTGAAGTTGTACCCTTATAAGAACCTAAATCAGAAACAGGATGTTCAGGGTCAACTCCTGCAAATACAGAAAAAGCATTAAATCCCTTTGAATATTCAGAAATTGTTGTAGAATTTGTTTCCTCTAGGAATTGAGCTTGTTTCATATAAACAGGTTTTTCTTCATATTTGTCAGGTTTACCTGCTTGTCTCCAAGCTTGAGTTAACCTGGGGTCAAAATTTTCTAGAGATTCTTCGCTACCTAAATCACAGAATTCACCAAGTGAAGTAACCTCATTGACAATATATGGAGCAGGATTATATTTTCTAATTCTTCTTATAAAGTTTTTAAAGAAATTTTCAACACCTGGTTGCATTTCGTCAGATTGCCAAATTTGATTTAGCGTTTTTCTTTCAGCTCTAACAGAATCTAAATCACCGATATCTTTAGCAGCATCAAAACGCCAATTCAAACCGCCCTTACCATGTAAAACAATAGCTTCAGCCAATTTGAAATCTTCAAGACTAATTGAAGATAATTCCTTTTTAATTCTTTCTGCAAGCCAATCAGTTTCACTCTTATTTATACCATCTTCAATTTTTGAAATTACTTGAGCTCTTTCTTCTTTTGGGCAAGTTGATTTATGTTTTTCTATAGATTTTAAAGTAACTTTATTAAGAACACCTAAATCAATAGTACCGTCTTTTTTAATTGTTTCAGAATTAAGTGCTCCTGCAAAAATTTGTCTTAAAATTTCTGTGCCGTATGTCTTTTTAACATATTTAATGTATTCTTCATTACCTTTGTATGCGTCTGGTAGTGAGCTTTTTACTGTATCATCAAATATCTTTGTAATTTTTCCTAAAGTATCACCTCTAAATAATTCTTTAGAAAATTGGGGTTGAGCAAATATAGCACTTAATTCTACGCTTGTTTCCAATGTTTGTAGAGGAAAATTCTTAACAAGCTCAGCTGTATCCAAGTTTTCAGATAAAACTAATGAATTAAATGTATTATTTGCGATTGAAGCTTGAATTTGTTTATATAAATCAGATGAAATTTTGTTTGCTTCAGCAATTTTAGGCTTTTTAGAACACTTTGCAGTTTCCAAAATTAAATGAGATTGAATTAAGCCACTCCAATATGAAGCAACGCCGTACAAATAATTTCTTGCATTAACAAATCCTTCTTCGTTTTCCGGACTTTTTGTAGGATTAGATAAATTCATTTTAATAATATCAGTATTTCCATCCCAGCAAGTAACTCCTGCAACTTTGCTTTTTGGCGCAAGTGAAAAGTTATCAAATCTTACGAAGGCTCTCAAACCGCCCATTCTTTTTTCAATTTCGCTTACTAATACTGCATTTTTATCTTTAAAAATTCTTAATTTGCTATCGTTTGGATCAATCTCAAAAGCATAAGGAACAACCGAATCTTGATGTGTAGTTATCTCATAACTATCTTTTGGAGTTGTATCATATTCAAAATGAAGTTTTCCGTCAACTTGGCTTTCAGGTGTTAATAATCTATCGTCATATAATTGAATATATGTCGGTTTATTTTTGTCATAATTTTTACCTTTCGGGTTGACTACCCTAAAGCCTATATGATCATAAGGGTTTACGTCTTGTCCTCCAACTATATCAGGCAAAACACCAAGTGCAATTTTGCCGTCTATTTTTAACATATTATAAAATGGCGAATCACTGCCCCATTTTAATACGTGTTGCACTAAAGGAGATTGAATACCTTGAGAAGTAAAAGCACCGTCTGCAATATAACCCTTACCTCTTTTGAACAATTCAAAATTAAAGTTTTTAAAATC
The DNA here is from genome assembly GCA_944325165.1 of Candidatus Gastranaerophilales bacterium. Classification (GTDB taxonomy): domain Bacteria; phylum Cyanobacteriota; class Vampirovibrionia; order Gastranaerophilales; family Gastranaerophilaceae; genus RUG14156. The sequence goes on along the minus strand of CALUZF010000006.1, from coordinate 28,906 downwards.
TTCTAAATTATTGCATTGGTATTGATTATTTGGCCAATATCCATGACTTGAAATTTTATCTACACCAATATCTGGTGTGGTAATAAAATATGTATAAGGCTCTAATTCATCAGTTTCAGTCAATAACCAATTTAGACCTTTAATGCTACCGCCTAATTTATTAAAATGATTTCTTACAAAATCTTCTTTGACTTTAGCTCTTCTTCCCAAATTTGCATCATAAACAACATCTGAATCAAGAAAACTATGGCGAGCAGTACCTGCTTTTGGAGAAATATATACTTGTTGTCCCGGATTTACAACATTTATTTCTGTATTATTCTTACCGAATTTCATTGTTTTAAACGGGTCAAGCTCATATCTTACTTTATTTTGTTTATTTATTATTTTATATCTATATCCAAAGCCTGCACAAGCTTTTCTAATCATATTTTGAGGAAACTCAATAAGTTCTTTTCCATCAAAACCCAAAGTATAAAATTCTTTGGTAACTTTAAATTGAGATGTAGTTTCATCTTTTTCTAAAGGAAAAAATTCAAGATAAACTTTTTCGTCCTTTTTGTGAGCAGGAGCATAAAAACTAAACATAGGCACTGTCTTATCATTATAAGCTGCCTCAAAGCCTTTAAAACTTATATTTTTCTTATTTAAATTAATATTATTAATTGAAAAATCCATTGCTCTTCCTTTATATTAATATTTTTCCCTTTTTTTATTTTTTTCAAACCATCTTAAACGTATTTTTGTTGCAATACATTTTGTTGATTTGATAATTTTTCTATATCAGGAGCATCTATTTCAAAAACACACGCCCTGCTTGCGCCCAATTCAACCGTTAAAGTACCGTCTTGATTGTTTTGGAATTTACATTCTTCGCCATAAGCAGGCATTAAATTTGTGAATTTTTGTTGCGGTTTTAGACCTGGTATAGTAACTTTTCCGCCAACTTTAAAGTTAACATTTCTATTACCTATAAATAACAATGTCTTGCCGTCTTTATGTCTTGCAAAAGCAATAATTTGCGAATTATTTGTAGGCAATATTATAAATGAACCTTTTGTTATAACGTCTTGCGCATTATTCATTTGCAAAGTATTGGTATTCATAACTTTATTGTATTCATTATCTCTCAAGGCAAACGCAGCTTTTACAACATTTGAAATTTCAGGGAATTTACCGCCTGGTTTTCTTGATTTATTGAAAATATCCATTCTGCCTGTATGAACAACACATTCGTGATTATCTGTTTGAGTTTCTTTTACCAAAGCATGGTCATAAGGGAAAATGTAATAATCACCTGTTTGTACGCCATCTGTCATATAAGGATTTACTTGAGGCAACATTGATTGAAGTATTGTTGTAAACATTACCCAAGGAGCACCGCCATATAACATTGGTGATCTGTCATCATGTGTTGCAAATGAACCGATTAGAGATTTTGGTTTACCGATTTTATTGTTCATATCTATATTTTCTTTAACATAGCTATATAAATCGTTAGCTTCTAACCAATCGCTATAAATATGATATTGACCGTAATATGAATCAAAACCAACTTCCAAGAGCTCTTGAGGTCTGTCATAAGGCATATTTAATTGAGGTGACGCATCTTCATGGGTGTATGTTTCAGCTAACCATGCAAATTGAGGGTCTTTAACTCTTGAATAGTTGATAATAACATTCCAAAATTCAACAGGTTTCGCTCTGCCTACATCGGCTCTGATACCATCCATACCTAAATCTACACACATATCAACATATTTTTTGTGTAAATCCAATACGTCTTTATTTAATTCTCTTGTTTGTTCATTTTCAAAAGGCTTCAACATTCTGATATCTTGCCAGCCTTGAGGAACTTTTTCTTTTCCGTCAGCGCCTATTGCCATCATTTCAGGATGTTTTTTTGCATAATCAACGCTGGCGCAAGAAGGCAAGTCAAGCATTACTCTTATGCCACGTTTATGACATTCATCAACAAAATATTTACATTGAGCAAAAGCTACTTCAGGGTCATTTTTATCCATTTTTTCAAGCTTTTTGCCTGTTTTTTGCTCATATATCTCAGCAATTCTCTTATATGCTTCAGAAGATGGATTTTCATCCACAAGCTCTGGATCAACTAATAAGAAATCAGCTGGAGCATATAATGAACCGGCTGTACCCATAGCGTGTGTTTTTCCGGGCGGATGAATAGGAAGCACATGCAAAGTGTTAAATCCTAAATCTTTAATTTCATCCAAGCGCTCAACTGCATTAACAAGATTTCCCGCTTGTTCATCGCCTTGGATTAATTCGTTGCCATCTTTATCTTGGGCATTCATAATTCTTGGAATAACAGCTAAAATATTAGCTCTGTTATGAGTTAACATATTCCTTAAATCATTTTTGTATCCTGGAACTCTCCTTGAAGCTTCAGTTGGAGCTATTTCAGATACTGAAACAATATTAGGTGTCAATTTCTTCTTATTAGCAAGAGTTTTAAGTAATAGAGGGCTTACTGTAACTATTTGTTGATTATTTACAGGATTAGTCGTTTTATTATTATTTTGAACCACAGGTGCAGCAGAAGGAATTGTATATGCTGATACAGTAGGCATTAGATAAGTTTGTTGCACATAATACGGTTGAGCTATCGGCACAACAGGAACTTGCTTAGCAGGCTGCATTACATAAGCTCTTGGCTGAACATAATTTATAGGTTGAACACTAATCATTATCTAGCACCTCCGTTTTTTTCTTCCGGAAACTCTTTATCGATTTTACCAAACAACGGCTGTACTAATAAAGTCACAGCAATTAAAATAATTGTCATTGGAAGGAAAGTATGTAACCAAATCTTATTATTACTTAATCTTCTTGCAAAATTTCTCAAATTATCCATTATAGAACTGCAAGTTGTATAATCCAAATTTTGGTTTGCCATATACTTAGTTTGACCTTTTTGGAATATTGCATTTATGTTTTCAAGATATTTTTTAAGTCCTCTTCCTTTTTCTGTTGAATCATCAGCCATTCCTAAGAATAATTTTAATTTATCAGCAACATCTTTTTCTGTTTCATTAAACTTTTCAATATCAAACACCCTTCTAACAAATTCTTTTATCATATCTGGATTATCAGCATGGGCAGAGTTTTTAAATACGTTATAATCAGCATCATATATTGCTTTTTTCATTGAATTTATATAATAACTATCAAAATCACTAAATTCGCCTTCAGCCAATCTTCTTTCAAAGTTTGCACATATCAACATTCTTATTCTTGTAGCATCTAAATCTAATTTTTTATTTTCAATAACATTAAATAAAATCTTTCTTGCAGATTTTTCACTACCGCAAAGAAGAGCCTCATTTAAGCCTTTTAGATTAATTCCATCTATTGCTTCAGAATCAATTTTAATTTGATTTAGAACATCATCTGATTGCAATTTTTTAATAATATCTAAAACACTTTCATCCATTTGTCCTAAAGTTACGGATTCTAAGAATGCTTTATATTCTTCTTTTGTTTTACCTGCAGCAGCATTTTTTACCAACTCAGATAAATAAGCGATGGCTTTTTCTTCTTGTAAGTCTTTAAATTTAACATAATCAGGAGTTTTAAATCCTAATCCTGCAAATACTTTTTTCATTGCTTTAGAATATTCCAATGTTGAAGCAGATTCAGCTTTAGAACCCACAACAGGATTTACAAAATCAGCATAAGCTTTTAATCTTGCTCTCAACTGTGCAACAGGGCCTCTGTTGTAGGCTTCTATGAAATCAAAGAATTTCTTTTTATCTGAAACTACATCGGCTTTCTTCATAACTTTTTCAGTAAAGTCTAAAGATAATCCTGAAGCTTCAAGTTCTTTTTGCAATTTTTCAATTGAACAGCTTTCACCTAAAACATTTTTAAGTCTTGCCAACTTATCAGCGTTAGTATTTCCGCCTAATACAGTTTCTGCAGCTCCGTCTAAAACGTCTATTGAAGTAGCATTCACATTAAATAAGCCTTGCAAAACGTCATTGGTACTTTTAACTTCGCAAGTGTCTAATATTTCATCAAGTCTTAAATCTTCTGTTTTTAAAGTAGCTAATTGATGATAAACTTTTCTCAATTCTTCGATAACGCCAAATTCTTTAAAGTCTTTAACCGCATTAGCGTTATCTATATCTTTATATTTCAAGACAAAATCTGTTGGCAATATAGTTTTTGCAACGTTTCTGAAGAAATCACCTTCAAGAGCACCGTCTTTAGCACCTTCAAGAATTGCCTTCAATTCTTTTTCATTTCTTACTTCGGGTTTTACTGATTGCATAAAGCTTGCAAAACCGCCGTTATCTAAAACTTTTTTAACTTTATTAACATCATGTCTTACAACACCTTTTTCAACAATAGGTTCAACATAATTGCCTATAATTGAAGTAAATAAAGGAGTTGCAAAACCTGCAGTTGCCATTCCTAAGGTTCTATTTTGAAGTGCTGTTTTTTGTCTTTTTCTAAACCATTTTTCTTCAGCATTTAATTCATCAGGATTAATTCCCATTCTTTTCATTTCACGTCTTTTTTGTTCTTCAGAATGTATTCCTGTCGGGATATATTGGTTATCTAAATATAAATCTTTTTTATCGCCTTGTGCGCTGATATATTTTTCATCAATCCTAAAGCCATGAACTAATCTTGCGGGGATATTAATAAACAATTTTGGCCATAAAGACATCATACCAATAAAAGTAGCGCCACCAATATAGCTCATAATTGCATTTGTTTTTGTTTTTGATTTAAGAGCTAAAAATGAAGCTATTAAAAATGCACCTAGTTTCAAACCTATATCGTTCATTCTGCCGATATTATTATCGCTCATTTCTCCTTTATTAACAGTTTTAAAGAAATTTTTTATATCATTAAAATCATCTTTAATCGCTGTAATAGGATTACCAAGCATGCCTTCTTTAACCAATTTAGCTTTTGCTTCATTAGGCTTTACTTCATTTGCTTTCTTTTGCAATTCTTCATAAGCCTTATCATGGCTATTTTGTAAATTTGAAGTCGGTTGTTTTTTTGAACTAATGTTTAATTTATTTTGTAAAATAGGACTTATATAAGACATTAGCACACCTCATATTCTTTCTTTGTATCAACCTTATCCTTCATAAAATCAGGTTTATGTTTGAAAGCTAAGATAGGAATTAAGCAAGTCAAAAATGCCATAACTGCAGATGCTATAACTAAACCTTTGCCAGAGTGTTTATACAAAGATTTCATTATTTTGCCGATGCCTGTAGTTTTAACATCTATATCTCTGCCTTTCCAAAGCTCAACTGCACCTTCCTTAAATGCATTTACTATAGTTCTTGGGGATTTTAAATCGATTTTTCCAAAAGCATTTTGAGAACCAAGAGCAACACCTGTCGCTGCTAACACATATTTTCCGATATTTTCAAGAGCTGTTGTTCTTGCTTTTACGCCTCTAATCTTTTCGCTTGCCATTTGGTTAGATGCGTTCTTTTTATCTTTATATCCTACTTTTCTTACAATTTTATCATCGTGATAATAAGCATTATTATGATTTAATTCACCGTCTTTTGTTAATAAATCGCTACGATAGAATTGAACAGAATCATATACTTTAGGATACTGTGTTCTAACAAGTCCTTTTTCTTGACCCAATTCAGGCAATTCAATTACTTGTTTTTTATAGAATAAATCGATATTTACATCTGTAAATTTATTAATTACTGTTCTTGCAAATTTTTGAAATGCCCATTTGCCAAGCGCATATAGCACAACGCCTGATGCGGCTTGTTTAAAACTAATATTTGCAAATCTTGCATCATCAGCACTAAACTTATAATTTACAAGTCCGTATGAAGCCATCAACATCAAACTGCCAATTATATTTGGCACCATACCTAAAGATAAATATTCATAAAAATCACTGTTTTTTGAACCCGCAAAGCCTTTGGGATAATATGTTAAAACATCATTATAAAGCTTATGAGCACCTACTTTTACCCCTTCCAAAGGTCCTTGTTTATAAATATGCGATTCGTTTTTAAAAAATTTTTCTTTCTTTTCCTTGTCTGAAACAAGATATCCTACATTTGGAAGATTTTCTACATTTACACTAGTTACCGGTTGCATAAATACCCCAAAATAATAAACACAATTGTATAACACCTGTAAATTTGAAAAGTTGCCTTTTTTCTCGAAATATTCTTAACATTTATTAATAACGTAAAACCTACACCTAATGGCAACTAAAGGATTACAACAATTATTAAATTCAACACCGTTAACGAATATTTACCTGTTGCAAATAATATTAAAAATTTTTAAAATATTATTATGACACAAGGTTTTTTTCAATTTAATAATTCTATTATAAACGAAATAAGAAATTTTGCCATATCTACTTTTGACCTACTCTTCATGAGTGGTCAAAGAGGTAGTGCAAAAAGCGAAACAATAGAAAAAATAATACCCGAATTAGAAGAAAATAACCTTGTTTTCCAGCATTTCTGTTTTGAAAATACTGTTATTGATGATTTCCTTTTAAATTTTTACGATTCATTAAGAAATTTTTCAATTTTACAAAAAATTTCATTAAAAAAATTTGCAAGCGATAATTTTAAAGAAAAAGTAAGCCATTATTTTAAAACAATTGATGAAAATTGTATTATCATTGTTGAAAATTTTGAAAAAGTAGATTCAAATGTTGAAATAGTTGATTTTCTATCTCATCTTGCAAGTTATACAAATGTAAAAATTATAATCGTTACAAGAAACCGCGAAAAAAACTTATTCAGATTTAAAAAAATAAGAACAAAAAATCTAGAAATTAATGAAATAAATAAGGAAGATTTCAAATCCAAGCTCTCAATTTTAACAGAGCCTATGAGCCTTGATATTAAAGAAAAATTTTATGAAATAACCCAAGGATTAGAATTATTCCTCAAAATGAGCGTAAAATATTGTACAACCACAAATACGACAATAGCCGATTTAATAAGCGAATTTGAGCGCAAAAACCTTGGCTCGTACCTATCTTATGAAGAATTTATAGTAACAAAATTTACTTCGTTAGTTCCTGCGATTTATAAAAATTTATTAAAAACACTATCCGCCATATCACACCCTGTCAGCGTCGATTTTTTGAATAGATATAAACTAGGAAATATTTCTCATATAGAATATTTATCAAAAAATTTCTTAGTTAACAGATTTAAAGATGAATACTATGTAAAAGACTATTTTAGACAATACATAACAAAAACTTTTTCCATTCAAGAAAAAGTAACTTATTACAAAAATTTAGTTGAAATTTATGAAAACGAATTAACAAAAAGCCCAAAAGACAGACTTTTAAGGCTTTCAAGAGAAGCTATCAGAAAAGAAATAGAAAATTTTAAAATAAAAATACCCTCTATTAATCCGAATGAAAAAAACCACGCTTTTTCGTATCTTGGGATTGCAACATCGCCTTGGCAAGATGAAAAAACAATACAAAAAACAAAACTTTCTGAAAAGCTCAATAAAATTAAAGAAAGAAGAGATTTTTTAATCAAAGAGCAAACAAAAATTGAAAAATTTGATAAAACTCAGCTACAGCAAAACCAAAAAGAAAGAGAAAGAAATAAAAGATTTATAATAGATTTAATCAATTCATCAAGAGATTTTGCCAAAAATTATCAATACCAAGATGCTCTGGATGAATTAAAAAGAGCCCAAGAAGCAGATTATGAAAATGAATTTCAAATTGAAATTTTAATTTTAATTGCTAAAAATAATGAAGCTTTAAATAGAAGCTCGCTTGCTATGGAATATTTCCAAAAAGCCCTTGAATTAGCCAAAGAACAAAAAGACACAAGGGTTTGCGAGATAGAATTTTTAATTGCACAATTAGAAAAAAATACATTTAAAATAGATGAAGCTAAGGAAAAATTTAAAGAAATAATTGAAAATAAGACAAATTCAATACACTATATTGCAAAAGCAAATATAGAATTAGGTGAAATTGAAGAGGCAAATTCCAATTTAGAGGAAGCAATAAAATGCTATAATAATGCGCTAAAGCTATCTTTAGGAAAAGATAAAAATCTTGTTTGCAAATGTTATTACAGGCTTGCTGTTTTATATGATGAACATCAAGACTATGAAAATGCTATAAAATACTATCAAAAAAATTATCAAACAAGCTCAGAGCGAAAAGAAAACAAATATTATTCTGTATCTTTAACAAATTTAGCCTCAATTTATAACGAACAAGGAAGATTAAAAGATGCAATTGATTATCTAAAACTTGCTCTAATTTATGATGGCGAAGTGGATGATTGGGAAAATATGTATTTTTCTCAAAAAGAATTAGCTAAATTATATCAAAGATTTGATGAAACAAGCGCTATCGGCTATTATAAACAAGCTCTAAACAGCGCTAAAAAATTAAATGATACTTTTAAAGAAGCACTTGTACATTTTGAAATGGGTGAATTTTTCTATGATAGAGGGGAAGATGAAAAAGCGCTCGTTAATTTCTATAATGCAAAAACTATATTGCAAAAAATTCAAGATAATGAGAATATTTTAAGAGTTAATTCCAGAATTAACGACATAAAAATAAGACTCGATGATATATCATTCAATTTAATTTCTCAAAAATATGATAACATCTAAACAAACTGACATTTTAAAAAAAGAATTTAATTTCACTTTGGATAATGAAACAATCCAAAAATTAAACTTATGGGAAAAATATTTTAAAGAATATAATTCCCATACAAACCTTATGAGCAGAGGAGATATCGAGGTTTTATTTGAAAAACATGTCTTTGATTCTTTAGCTATTTTAAAATGGAATAAATTTAAAAATCATAAAAAAATTCTTGATGTTGGCACAGGCGGCGGTTTTCCAAGTGTCATTTTAGCGATTTGTTTTTCTGATATTAAAATAATAGCTAACGATTCAAGAATTAAAAAAATAAATTTTATAAAAGAAATAAAAGAAAAATTATCCTTAAATAACCTTATAATTGAATACAATAGAATTGAAGATATTAAAAATCTTGAAGTTGATTTAATTGTTTCAAGAGCAGTCGGAAAAATGCTTGATGTATATGAGCTATCTAAAAAACATTTAGCTAAAGATGGCGATTTTTTAATCTATAAAGCAAAATTATCCGATGAAGAAATTAAAAATTTCAAGAAAAAATATAAAAACGCAAATTTTGAGATTATACCCTATAAATTGCCTTTAGAAGAAAATTATGAAAGAAATTTAATCATCTTGAAATAATTTTTGTATTATTTTTTCAATTCTTTCTTTATATTTTTCATCATTTAGATAATCAATCTCAACTATATCAAGCTTTTCTAAAGATAAATAGCGCATTTTTATGTTTTTTGTATTAAAAATTTTGCTTGCACAATATAAATAAACAACGCTTTGAAGGTCATAAGAAGGGTTTTTTGGCAAATTCAATGTTTTCCAATCATAAATTATATAAAAAACATCTTTCTTATAAATAGCATCAAACCTGCCTGTTAGATAATAATTCCAGCCATCTAAATCTTCTTTAATTAAAAAGGGATATTCTGTAAAAATAAAATATTTTCTTTCATCTTTTAAAATTTTTTCTAAATTTTGCCAAACAATTTTTTCTTTTTCATCTAGAGAATTAATCATTTTATCAACATTAAAATTATTAATATAATAGCAAATTAAAGCGTGAAATTTTTGCCCTAAAACCGCTCTATTATCCTTTTTATATAATGAAAGATTATAGATAAATTTATCTTTAAATTCATCTAAGTTTTTTTCTAAAATTTTTAGAGAATGTGCGCTGAATGTATCAAATTTTTTCATTTTAAGCCCTCAAAAATTTCGCTTTTTTCTATCGGTTTTATTCTTCCAAAATATTTATAATTTTTTGCAGTTGATAAAAACAATTTTTTCTTAGCTCTTGTAATTCCAACATAAATCAACCTATAATTTTCTTCTACAATTTCTTCTTTTAATTCAAGCTCTGTTTTTGGCTCTTTTTTAATTTTTTGAATAAATTTAGAATTTTCTTTTAATTTATAATCAGCCACATTAAAACAAAGATTTTCTTTAGTTAATTCAGGAATAAATACATAATCAAATTCATCCCCTTTTGATTTATGTAATGTCATAATCTGAACTTTTGAGCGCTTTTGAGCCGTATCATCATTTTGGAAAAATTTAATATTTGAAAAATTATTTTTGAATTGAATTTCTCTTAATCTTAAAACTGTATTTTCAAAAGTTCTTTGAGTATTCATAATTTTTTGAGCAATAGTCGCTACAAGCGAGATATTATCCTTATTTGCACCCGATGAAAAATAAAAAGAACCAATCTCATAAACTAAATCATAAACAGAATAATGATTTTTAAATAAAAAATAAGTCATATCCCAATAAAATTGCTCATCATAATCATCTCTTAAAAATATAGGTTCATTTAGGCTATTAGCATATTTTACAGCGTTAAAATCATAATATCCAAGCTCAAATAATTCACGAGCAATTTCTTTTACAATTTTCAATTCAAAAGGATTTGAGATAAATTCCAAAATCAAAAGACAAATTCTATAAACAGGGTTATTTATAAGACTTTCAGAATTTTTATAAGTCTTTATGGAATTATCCTCTAATAATTTTGCCCATTTATTTATGACAAAATTACTCCTTAAAAGTATTGCTACTGTTGCTTCTTTTTCATTTTTAAATATATTTTTTATTTTATTTATAATTTCATTTGATTCTTCAATTTCATTTTCAAAAACTTCGCTTGAAACAGCATTTTTATCAACAATATTAACATTCTCAACAGGCTTCATTATAAGATTAGAAAAAGCATCAATTTTTTCTTCTTTTGCCCAAGCAACAACGCTATTAGCGCAATCCAAAACCCCTGTTGCACATCTTTGACATCTATCCATCTCAACATTATAAGAATTTTTCATAAATTCTCTAAAACCTTTTACATCAGAATTTGTAAAAGTAGATGTTATTGCTTGATTTATATCTCCGCAGCGAATAATGTTTTTATATTTTCCGCCTAAAAGCATTATTAAATTTTGCTGAATATAGCTTGAATCCTGCGCTTCATCCTCAATAATAATTTTTGCTATATTTTGATAATATTCTAAAATGTCCTTGTTTTCCCTTAAAAGTCTTAAACTATAGAGCAATAAATCGTCATAATCAATTAAATTTTGCTCTTTTAATTTTTGCTCGTAAGCTTGATAAACATTTAAAAACAAGCGATTAGAACAAACATAATTATTATCAATTGCAAGCTCGTTTTTATAAGCAGAAATAGCGCTTGAATATAATTCTGATTTATCTGCGCCGATTCCTAAAGCATAAACAATTTCATTTAAAATAGCGTTTCTTTTAATTTCATCCACTATTTCAAAATCATAATCAAGATTTAATCTTGCATAGTTGTTATTATCCTTAATTATTCTAAGCGCAAGCCCATGAATTGTAGATATATTTGGTAATTCAGATAAATCGGGATATTTTGCTTTTATTCTTTCTCTAAAATTTCTTGCAGCAGACTCCATAAAAGTTAAAACAAAAATATTTTTTGGCTCGATATTATCTAAGATTTCTCCCGATAAAATTTTATCCACCAAAAGAAGCATAATTGTGGTTTTTCCAGAACCTGCAGTAGCGCTCACTGACATCAAACCGCCTTTATAATCTAAAACAGCTTGCTGATCTGGTCTTGGAATTATTGATTTTACTTCTTTTTTTTCACTTGAATTTTGATATTTATAATGTTTATCAATACCGCCTAAATTTTCTTGACCTAAACTATCATAAACACTTGAATATAAATAAATTTCATCTGCTAGAAGATAGAGTTTATATAAAATTCTTGCAGTTCTATCTTTTGTTAATTCAATATTATCTTCAAGCTCAAAAGTATCTTTATTCCAGCTTTTTTGCATAACCCAAGCGTTATATAAAGGCCCTATATCTTGCTTTAGCCAATTTTCGCTATTTACATCCAATAAAAACTGATATTTTACATTATACGAATAATCAATTATTTTTTGAGCAGATGAAACAACAATCGAATTATCATCCATTTCATCATCAGACAAAGGATTTTCAGAAATTATAGTGTTTTCTAATTGCACAATAAGCTCTAAATTTGAAACATTATCCCCAAAAACCTCTTCAAAATCATAAATCTGCTTTAATAGCTGATTAATTTTAATTATATCTTTTGAAATTTCACGCTCGATTTTAACAAAATTTGAAACTATTTCATAAAGTTGAGTTGATAATTTTTCAAAACGTATTTTTTCATAAACTTCAATTAACTTCTGAAATTCTGATATATCTTTATTTTTAATGACATCAAAAATATTTGAATTTTTGAAATCTCGCTCAAGTTTATATTCTTGAATTATTTTTAGAGTTTGTTTTTTATCTAAATTTAAAAGCTCAATAAAAATTCCTTTTAAAATATAAGGTGAAATATCTTGATTATCCTTATCGTTAATTATTTTTAAAAGCTCTAAAATATAACCTATCAGCTTATTTTGATTTAATTTCTCATTTTTAGTTAAAAAATTAAAATTAAATCCCGATTTTTCTAAAATTAATTTTAAAAAGTCATCAGAATTTGGTGTAATAATAGCTATTTCATTAGGTTTTACACCATTATTAATAAGATTTTTAATCTTAGATAAACTATCTTCAATCATTTCATTTCTTTTTAAAAATGATTTTGTTTTAATGTTTGAAAATTCAATTTCCTTATCATTTCTGACATTTTCAAGAATTTTTTTTGCATTTTTTATTTTGTCATTTTCTTCAAAAAGCTCTTTTGCTTTTGTATCTAAAAACGCTTCAAAATCAATGTTTATTGCACCTAAATACCCTAATCTTGATGAACCAAGGATATCATAACCTATATAAAATTCTTTTACGGTTGGTTTTATATGATTTAAATAGGCAAATAAAGCAGGAGTAATCTCATCGCCGTCATCTAAAAAAACATATTTAAATTTATTTTCTTGTTTTTTATATAAAAATTCAAAAAGATTAACTTGCCTTACATAATCAAAAGCCCTTAATTCAATGGATTTTAGCTTATATTTATTAATAGCTTCCCTTGCTTCATTTGAATAACTTTCGCATAAAATTTCTGTTCTTTTTTTAACTTCTTCATCAGATAAATTATTAAAATTAATCAAAGAATTTCTTCTAAATAACTGATGTAAAAGACTTGTTTTAGAATTATATCCGCTAAAATCAACCTCACGAATAACTTCTTTTAAAATCTTTTGAGAAACCTCAAGACCGCACATATTAGGAATAATCTTAGCTTCGCCTTTTTTAATGGAATTTTCAATTATAACCCAATTTTCAAGAATATAATTATAAATAAGCCCAGAAAAACTATATATTTTTAAATTCCCGATAGAACCAAGCGGGCTTTTTTGTTTAATTGCATCAATAAATTCTTTTTTCTTTTTTGAATTTTGCACCAAAACAAGGATATCTTGAGCTTTAATCCCATTTTCTAAAAGCTTAAAATATTCATCTTGCAATATTTTTGTTCTATTTGTAATATTTGGTGCATTTATTAACATAGTTTTATAATATATCGGATGGATCAATATCTACAACCATTTTAATATCAGATGGCAATTTGATTGATTTTAAAAACCTTAAAATTGTTCTATGTCCATTTAAGGATAATTTATTTTTAACAATAATATTAAATCTATATTCATCTTTTATTTTATTGATAACACAAGGGCTAGGGCCTAAAACAAGCAAAGTTTCATCAAGAGATAATTTTTTAATATAATCGCTTAGCGCAAGTTCTATTTCAAGAGCCGATTTTTCTGCTCGATATTCATTTTTAGAAGATAAAATTATTCTAATCATCTTGGAAAATGGCGGATAGTCAAGCATTTGCCTTAATTCAATTTCATTTTCATAAAAATCTTCATAATTTTGTTCTTTAGCATTTTGAAGATAAACATTATTAGAATTATAAGTTTGAAAAATTACTTTTCCCTCATCATCCCCTCTGCCAGAGCGTCCTGCAACCTGCGTCAATATCGAAAAACCACGCTCTGAACTTCTATAATCAGGCAAATTAAAACTCAAATCTGCATTAATAACCCCAACTAAAGTAACGTTTTTATTATCCAAACCTTTTGCTATCATTTGAGTACCGATTAAAATATCAATTTCGCCATTTTGAAATCTCTTCAATATTTCAATATGTTCATTTTTTTTGGATAAACTATCTGAATCAAGTCTTTCAATTCGATAATCTTTAAAAATTTCTTTTGCAACTAATTCAACTTTTTGACTACCCATTCCAAAATGTTCAAAAGCATCAGACCCACATTTTTCACATTTTGGTTCTTTTAATTCAAAATTACAATAATGACACTTGTATGAATTTGTTTGAGAATGATATATCAAAGGAATTGCGCATTTTTTGCACTCTAAAACCTCACCGCATTCCATACATTGAGTATAACTTGCAAAACCGCGTCTGTTAATTAAAAATATTACTTGATGACCTTTTTCAATAGTTTCTTTTACATTTTTTTGTAAAGTCCTTGAAAAAAGAGTATAATTTCTCTCTAAACGCTCTGTTTTCATATCAATCAATACAACTTTGGGCAATTTTGCGCTATTATATCTTTCTTTTAATTTAAATAAGGAATTAGTGTTAATCGCTTCATAATAACTTTCAATAGATGGTGTTGCAGAACCCAAAATCAATTTTGCGCCATATAATTCACATAATTTTTTTGCAACATCTTTAGCATTATATCTAGGATTTGGCATAGTTTGTTTATAGCTTGAATCATGTTCTTCATCAATTATAATAAGCCCTAAATCCTTAATAGGCGCAAAAACAGCACTTCTTGCACCGAATAAAATTTTTATTTCATTATTTCTTAATTTTTTCCAAGTTTCATATTTTTCAGCTTCTGTTATAGAGCTATGCCAAATTGCAACACAATCTGAGCCAAAATGTTCCATTGTTCTCATTGTTAATTGTGAAACAAGAGCTATTTCTGGCGCTAAAAAAATTACATTTTTGCCCTCTTTAATTGTATCTTCTATTAATTTAAAATAAATCTCAGTTTTTCCAGAACCTGTAATTCCATATAATAGCGAAGTTTGAGCATTTATGCGTTTAATCTCATTATAAATTTTTTCTTGATTTTGAGTTAATTTTTTATCATCGATAATTTTTTCAACATCATATATTTTAGATTTAATCTTAGGTTTTCTATATTTTTTTACGTTTTTTTCAAAAAATTTCTGAGGCAAAGCCGTATTTAAAACCGCTTGGATATCGCAAAAATAATAGTTTGAAACCCACTCTAAAAGATTTAAATATTCCATTGAAAATAATGGAGTTTTATCCAATATTTCAGCTATTTCTTTCGCTTTTATACCTTCTTCTAAATAATCGCTAAACCCTACAACATAAGCCACTAAAGGCTCTTTTCTGCGTCCAAAAGGAATTGAAACGGCACAGCCTATTTTAATTTCATCTTTTAAATTTTCAGGAATTAAATAGCTGAATGTCTTTGTTCCTAATTTATTTATATCTACCAAAACTTGCGCATATTTTGAGCTCATTTTATTTTATTTGCTCCATAGGTTTTAATTTGATTTGAGAATCAATTTGGCTAAATACGGCTTTAGCTACTTCGCTTCCATCTGAATAATCGCTATTTTGAGGCAAAATCTTGATTTCAGTTTGATTAGAATAGCGCTTTGTTAAAGTTAAAAGATAATATTTTGAACCATATAAAAATAATATATATCCATTCTTAGACTGCATTTCAACTATTTCAAACTTAGAATTAGTGTCAATTGCACTTAGCGCATGCATATATAAATTATCTGCATCAACAGGATATAATTTAAAACTATCCTCAAAAATTCCCCCTAGCGCAAATGATGTTAATAAACAAAATGTAAGAATTAATTTTTTCATTTTATTTCTCCATCCAAGTTTTTCCATAGCTTACATCAACCTTCAGGGGCACGCTTAGAGGCTGATTTAGCTCCATTGCTTCAATTACAATCGGTTTTATTTCATCAAGCTCTGAAGTTGGAACTTCTAAAACAAGCTCATCATGGATTTGCAAAATCATTTTTGATTTATATTTTTTCAACTTCTGATGTAAATCAACCATTGCCATTTTTATTATATCAGCACTTGTTCCTTGCAGTGGCGCATTAATTGCAGCTCGAGCAGCAAATTCTCTAATATTTGCATTTCTTGAATTTAGCTCTGCTCCTAAATATCTTCTTCTACCATAAAGAGTTTCAACCCAGCCGTTAGTTTGCGCGCATTCGAGCGTTTCATTGATATATGTTGATATTTTTGGATAAGTTGCAAAATATTTATTAATCAAATCTTGCGCTTCATAAGGAGTAATTCCTAAAGTTGATGATAAACCGTATCTTGTTTGACCGTAAATTATACCAAAATTAACGGTTTTAGCCTTTCTTCTCATATCTTTTGTAACTTCTTCAATAGGAACATTGAATATTTTTGAAGCAGTAACTTTATGAACATCAATATCAGAACAAAACGCTTCAATTAACCCTTTATCATTAGAATAATGCGCTAAAAGACGAAGCTCAACTTGAGAATAATCAGCACTCATAATCACATTATTTTCATTTTCAGGCACAAACCCTGCTCTTATTCTATTTGAAAATTCTGTTCTAATTGGAATATTTTGCAAATTAGGATCAGATGAGGATAATCTTCCTGTTGTAGTAACAATTTGATTAAAATGAGTATGAATTTTTCCATCTTGTTTAACTAATTTAGGTAGAGCGTCAATATATGTCGTTTTTAATTTCATTAATTGACGATGTTCCAAAATATTTTTTGCAATTGAATATTCAAGAGCTAATTCATCTAAAATTTTAGCATTTGTTGAATAATTTCCGGATTTCCCCTTTTTTTTGGGTTTTATTTGTAATTTATCAAATAAAATTTCTGCAACTTGCTTTGGAGAATTGATATTAAAAGTTACCCCTGCTTCATCGTAGATTAATTTTTCATAATTTTTTACTTTAATATCTATTTCATCGCCAATTGTTTTTAAATAATCAACATCAAGCTTAACCCCTGTATTTTCCATATCTTTTAAAACAAAAGCCAAAGGAAGCTCAGTATTATTTAAAAGTTTTAATTCTTTTTCATTTAAATTTTTATTGTAAAAATCCTCTAAATCCAATAAATATGAGCATAATTTATAATAATCATTTTCATCTGGAATAATTTCAAGACACTCGTTAATTTGAGTAATTAAATCATGTTTTCTTGATGAATCCTTGATATAGCTTGATAATTGAACATCAGATATAACGCCTTTTATATCACTTTCAATATTTTTTACATCATAAGTTACTTTTTTTATATTCGAATTTTCAATTATTTCTTTTATCTCATTTATTGGACTTTTTATAACAGAATTATTATGAGCTATATAGCAATAATTTTTATCTTGAAAATCTAATAAAAAGCCTATTTTATCGCCATCTTTTATGTTTTTTAAATATGTTTTATCTTCTATTTTTATTTCTTTTTGTTCTTTTTTTACTTTTTCAAAAGAAAATAATCCCAACTGCTCATTTTCTTCTTTAATTTCATCAAATTGAACAATATTACAAGAATTATCAGAATTAAAAGGAGCTAAGAGTTTATCTATATTTTTAACAAAAGAATAAAACTGCATTTTTTGTAAGAAATCTTTTGCAATTTCTTTATTTGGAATATTCAAACAAGCTCCATCAAAATCAAACTTAATATCTATATCATCCACAATTTTTGCTAAATATTGAGATAAATAAGCATCCTCTTTACCGTTAATTAATTTCTCTTTTAGAGCTTTTTTAGTAATTAAATCAATATTTTGATAAATACCATCTAGGGTTTTATATTCTGCTAATAAAGTACTTGCTGATTTTGGACCTATTCCTTTAATTCCTGGGATATTATCTGAGCTATCTCCGCATAGCGCCTTATAATCAACGATTTGATTTGGATAAACTTCCATTTTTTCAAAAACTTCTTGCTTGTTATATTTTACAATCTCGCCTTTTGAAGGTATTAAAACGGTAACTAAACCTTCATCATCAACCAATTGAAAACTATCTCTATCACCTGTTAAAATATATGTTTTATGACCTTTTTGTCTTGCTTGTCTTGCTATTGTTCCTATAACATCATCGCCCTCATAGCCTTCTTGAGTGTATATGGGTATATCAAAAGCTCTTAAACCCTCTTGAATTAATGATAATTGAGTTCTTAAACTATCAGGCATAGTTAATCTATTTGCTTTATATTCGGGGTATTTTTCAAGTCTAAAAGTAGCTTTTGAAACATCAAACGCAACAGCAATGGAATTAGGTTTAATATTTAATTTTTTATCTGCCAATAAATCGAAAACCGCTTTAAAAAAGCCCCAAACAGCCCAAGTAGGGATATGTTCTGTTGTTTGCATATTAGTTCGCTCAAGAGCGAAAAACATTCTAAAAGCCAGCGCATGACCATCTATTAATATTAAAGTCTTTTTATCTTCCATATACCCCCCCTTTAGTATATTTTACTATAAATCGATATATTTCCCAAAGGGTATCGTAATATTATTAATTTTATGAGTAATATCCTCGCTAATATAACAAGGAACATTAAATAAATCGCTATATTGCTCTAATATCGGCATAATTTCATCGCTATCTATGTAAAAATCACCAAAAATAATACCTTTAATTTTCGCTTTTAACTTTTTATTTCTATAAATCTCATAAAGCATTTTATCAATTTTATATAATGGTTCTGATAAATCTTCTAAAAATAAAACTATATCATCATTTGGGATAAATTGTTCATCAGAAAACAAAGAAACTAAACTTGATAAATTCCCGCCCCAAAGAACGCCTTTTAATCTGCCTTCTTTTATTGGTTTTAAATCTATATTAAATATATCATTTTCAATTATTTCAATATTTTTATCTAAATTTTCCACAAAACCATTTGATACCATTAGGCCATGGAAGGTTTTTATTTTTGTATTTTTAAATAAAGAAGCTAAAAGTATAGTCCCATCTGATGAAGCAACATAATACTTTGATGTTTTTTTAATCAAATCATAGTTTATTTTATCAACTATTCTAATAGCACCATATCCGCCACGAACAGATAAAACCAAATCAACTTCATCGTCTAAAAATGCGCTCTCGAAGTATCTAGCCCTATTTTCATCACTATCTGATAAATAAAAATAAGAAGCATTTTCATCATAATATTTTTTAATTTTAAATCTCTTTTCAAGAATAGAAATTTTTTTATTTATTTCATCTAAATTTTTTAATTTTCCGCTTGGTGCAACAAGAGCAATTGTGTTAATTTTTTTCATAAAATAATTATAAATTTATTAACAAAATCAAGTCAAGAAAAAGCCAAAAAACTACATTTGTAGCCAATATTAAAAAAGATATTAAAATTTGTTAAAAAATTATACAAAAATAGTCAAAATCTTATCTTGCATGTTTTTTTGTTATAGTGTATATTTGTTCTTGCAACAAATGAGATAGATAACCATAAGGGGGAATATGAATTGGCAGTAATGACACCTATCGGAATGGACGAAGCGATTAAAAATACATCTAAACAACATTACTTAGGAAGACATATCCTAGCTGAATTTTTTGAGTGTGATCCTAATGTTTTAAATAATCCTCAATTAGTAGAAAAATATATGTTAGAAGCAGCTCTTGAATGTGGCGCTACAATCGTTAATAAATGCTTTCATTTATTTGCACCACACGGTGTTTCAGGAGTTGTAATTATTTCAGAAAGCCACTTAGCTATACACACATGGCCTGAATATGGTTATGCTGCTGTTGATTTATTTACTTGTGGCGAGCAATGCGACCCTAAAGTTTCTTACGAATTCTTAAAAAGAAAATTCAACTCAAGAGATACAAAATATTCTCAATTAAACCGTGGTTTAATGGATTTTGAATCCCATGTTGAACATAAACCATTTATGGTATCAGAAAATTTTTAATTTTTTGATATTATAAAATTATGGCAGAATTTAAAATTCGTGAAATGACTGAAGATGATATAGATGACATTCTTCAAATTGAAGAATTATGTTATGGTGCTCATCATTGGTCAAGAGAGTCTTTTTTAGTAGAATTATCAAATAAAATTTCACTCTATCAATGTGTTGTAAATGATAAGGGCAAATGTGTCGGTTATATGGGCATTTGGAAGATAATAGACGAAGCCCATATAACAAATATTTCAATTCACCCCGATTATCAAAATAAAAAACTTGCACATAGATTAATTCTATCTGCCATTGATGAATGCTACAAGGAAAAAATTAAATATATAACTCTTGAAGTTAGAGTTTCTAACAAAAGAGCTATACATCTTTATGAAAAATTCGGTTTTAAATCTTTGGGTTTAAGAAAAAAATATTATCAAGACAATAACGAAGATGCACTTATTATGTGGAGTGAAAATATTTTTGATAAAAAATATAAAGATTTATATACAGAAATCAACAAAGCACTCAACGAAAATTAAGCTTAGTGCTATAATAAAAAACATCGAGAGAGTTTATGATTAGCAAGCGTTATAGAGATATTTTCGAACAATATATACACAAAGGCGAAGCAACACCTCTATCAATAGGAACATTGGTTGTTTGCGGATTGTGTTTTATGCTTTTAATTATTGCCACTTTCACGCAAATCAATTTCTCTCATCCTTGGATTAAATTTATATCAAACGAAGGCTTTATGTTCTCTTTAAAAAATATATCATATAGCCCGTTATTACCTGCAATGATTTTCACAATTTATATCTTAGGCAGAGCTTATTCTACACTAACATTTATTTTATATCTTATTGTAGGCTTTTTTATATGGCCAATATTCGTTTTTGGCGGGGGTTTTGACTATATTCAAAATTATCTATTTGGATATATGTTAGGCTTTATATTTGCAATAGGAATTGTAAGCTCGATTTTAAAAATTTCAATGAATGCGCTTTATAGAACAATAGCTGCAATTTTTGGAGTTTTAGCAATTCATATCTGCGGATTTATTTATTGCTTAATTTTAGCAATATTTAAAGTTATAAGTTTTGGTTTAATAATTCCTATTTTAAAAGAAATTTTCCTTGAAAATATATTATATGACATATTATTCAGCATTTTAGTTATTTTAATTGCCCCATATATCAAAAATGTTCTTTGGACTTGTATGAAACCAAAATTTGAAAGACCTAAAAAACAAAAAATCAAAGAAGCTTAAAAAATATTAGCATAAGAAACTAAATAATCAGTAATTACATTGATTAACATAGGTAATATCACTATTAAAATAAAAGCACCCATAACCGGTTTAAATAAGAAGCTCAATGAAAAAACGTTAACTTGAGGAGCTGTTTTAGATATGATACCCAAAATAATGTCTTGTGCCATAGTAGCAAGCAAAATAGGCCCTGCTATATGCAATCCCATAAATAAAATATTTCCCGTAACTTGGCTTAAATAGCCAATATTAACAAAATTTTCAAAATGAAAATTGACACTATACATAGGAAATAAATCAAAACTACGAATCAGCGCATTAAAAAGCCAATAAATTCCACCCGAATATATAAAAATCAACATAGCTAAAACAGAGAAAAAATTAGCCATAATACTAACTTGAGATTTTGTACTCGGATCCATAATCATAGCTGAAGATAAGCCCATTTGAGTGTTTATCATATCTCCGCCTGTTAAAACTGCCGCTAAAATACAATTTGCAACAAAGCCAATCAAAGCCCCAAAAATAAAATTTAAAAACATACAAAGATATATAGGACAATCAGGACTTGGCGCAGCAGGCTTTATAACTCCAACTAAAATAATTGTTGAAATAATTGCAAAAGACAATCTCACCATTGAAGGAATTTCGCTCTTTGATAAAACAGGAGCCAATCTCATCATGCCAACAAGCCTAAGAAATATCATAATGCCTGCACCAAGAGCATTATTTATTTCAGGAAACATATATGCAAATTGTTTTAAAATTTCATCCAATTAACTATCCTTTATCTGGAATTCTGCTGAATTTTCGCTCTTTCAATAAAATTAGGCTCGACACTACCTGTTTGCTTTGCATTTATATACACTTTTTGCTTTGTAGCTTTTTTATCCCAAGGAATAGCGCCATTATTAATATATGCCTTATTAAATGAAGAATTTGAATTGATTTTATCCTGCATTTCGGCGCTAAAAGGGCGTGTATATTTAAAATAATTATCAGGCAAAACGTAAGTTTCGGATTTTGGAACAATTTGAAATGCCACATGCGTTCCTTCAAAGAAATAATTTGTTAAAACTTTTATAAAGTATCCGCCCAAAACCACAATGGTTAAAAATACCAATACAATTTTAGGAGCAGCAGCGATGGTTTGTTCTTGAACTTGTGTAACAGCTTGTAAAATACCGACAACAAGACCCACCAAAGCAGCCATTAAAACACAAGGCATGCTAATCATTAGCATAACCATAAAACCTTTTCCTAAATATTCTACTAAAACTTCCATTAGTTAAAGCTCTCCACAAGTCCTTTTACAATTAAACTCCAGCCATCAACTGCAATGAAAATAAGCAATTTAAAAGGCGTTGATACAATTTGAGGAGATAACATAAACATCCCCAAAGCAAGCAAAATATTTGCTACAACCAAATCCAAAACGATGAAAGGCACATAGATAATAAAACCTATTTCAAATGCTGTTTTTAATTCTGAAATTATATATGCAGGAGCAACCTCCCATAATGTCAATTCATCAGGAGTTTGCGGTGCTTGACGCCTTGTTTTTTCAACGAAAAATGCTAAATCAGACTGACGAGTTTGTTTTAACATATATTCTTTTAAAGGTTTAGAGCTAGCATTTAGCGCTTCAATTACATTTTTATTTTTTTGATATGGAACTTGATAAGCTTGATACATATTATCAAAAACAGGCGACATCGTATAAATAGTTAAAATTAAAGATAAACCGATTAAAGTAATTGCAGGAGGAACAGAATTTGTACCCATTGCAGTTTTAAGCATTGAAAATACAACAGTAAACCTTAAAAAAGGAGTCATAGATACAAATATAAACGGCAAAAGAGAAAACGCCGCCATTGTAATCAATAGCTGTATTACAGGATTTATATCTTTCAGTAAATTATCCATTAAAATTTACTCCTAATTTAATCTTTTAAAAGCCTTTTGAGCATTTCTTTTTTGCTCATCATAGAATCTGTGATTTTTGGTTTTGTTTCTTCTTTTTCATACAATTCCTTAAATTGTCTTTGAAGCTCGTCTAATCTCGCTTTTTTATTTTCATCGTAGAGCTTTTGCTGGTTTCTTTGTGAAAAAGTTTCATCATAAATTTTATCTACCAAATTTTCATCAACAAAATTATTTAAAACAGGAGTTTTTACCTCTTCCTTTTGAACATTGTCATCCTCTAATTTTGATAAAAATGTCGTATGTTCAAGCCCTGAAGCAATTAAAAACTTTTCATTTTTGATTTTTACAACTAAAAGCAATTTTTTATTACCTATTGGCAAACTATCTATAACTTTTATATAGCCTTTATTTTCACCTTTTTCGGTCATAAAAGTCTTTTTATAGACTACAAAACCTATAAGCAATATGCCAATCATTGCAAGTGTATAAAATATAAAAGCTGTAACATAGGTCATCATAATATCTAAATATCCTTATTTTTCAAAATCAGAGTAGTCAAATTCTTCATCATCCCCAACTTGGACTTTTGGTCTTGGTTGTGGTTTTTGTTGCTGCGGTTGCGGTTTTGCTTGTGCTTGAGGCTTTGGTGCTTGAGCTTGAGGCTTTTGTGCCTGCGCTTGAGAATTCACTTGCGCTTGAGGTTTCGCTTGCACTTGTATTTTAGGTTCTGCCGCAACTTTATTTGTATTAGTGCTCAATACCTCATTTAATCTCACCGCATATCTATCATTAATAATTATAAGCTCACCTTTTGCAACTTTTCTATCTTCAACAAAAAGTGAAATTTCATTATCAAAAATTGAACCTAAATCAATAATTTGACCTTGAGAAATCTGCTTCAATTCTCCAATAGTCATTTTAACCTTTTCAAATTCGGCATTTAGTTCAATTTGAATATCATCCCAAACGTTTTTTTCCATTTTTACCTCTTCATAAGTTTGATTGAAATCTTCTTCATCCTCATCATCATTATTAATATCAACAATCAAAGATGGATTAATTTTTATATTAAATTTCTTTTGAACGTCGCCTGAAAGCAAAATCATTTTATCTAATTCGCTATTATCAAGAACAACAATATCATCTTCGCTTAAATTTTGAAGTTCATCAAGCGTGATTCTAGTACTTCCTGCTTTTAATCTTATAGAAGCATTTGAGGTTATAAAATCGTCCTCTTTAAAATTCTGCTTTTTCGCTAATGGCGCAAATTTAACTCTATCTTGGGGTACGGATATCATTATCTTTGAAATTATATCGTCTTTTTGAGCAACAACAAACACCATATTGATATTTTTCTCGCTTTTTTCGCTCAATTTAGCATCAGAAGGAGAAATTAATATATCTTTTAATCTTTTATATAAAAATTCGCAAAAACCGTTTAAAATATTGATTTCAAGAGGAGTTACAGCGCTTAATCTAAATACTTGCGAATTTAAACCAAGTGTATTTTTTAATATATTTTCAATAAATTCCTTGCTTAGTCTTATTATAACAGGTTTATGGCTTTCAACTTTAATTTGACTTGAGAAAAAATCAATATTGGAAACAAGCTTTTCATCCCTTATTTCACGATAATCATTCACGCCTTGAAGAATAACTTTTGCGTCCTGTTCCCAAAATAATTCAAGCGCAGACTTTATAACATCACAAAATTGTGATGAAAAGATATTTAAATTTTTATCTTGAAATATATTTTGTACTTTATTGTGCACTTGATATCCGATTTTTTGCTACAAAACCCCACGTGTATTATATAATTTTATTTTTTTCCAAGGCAAAAATTTAAAAAATCTTAAACAATAAATCTCTCTTGCGGGCAATTTTTTTTATGTTTTGGTTTTATTTAGCTATGAATAATACTCCATTGAATATTAATTCTATTCGACAACCGGCACCAAGCACTCAAAATAACGAAAATACGCAAACTGAGCGCATCTATAACCTGCCTAAAGTTGGAGTTGTAAATCCTCCCGTAATCTCAAAAACGCCTATGGCGGACACTTTAACAATCAAAAAACAAGAAAATCCGAGAATGATTTACAAACTAACCTCTAACGCTTTTAAAGGTTTTAAATTACAAAATGTTTTTTCTTTAGCAATAGCCGGATGTTCGATAGGGGCTTTATTAAGTTTGCTAAAGAAAAAGTAATTTAATTAAAATTTTCTTTTAAATAATCTTCACAACCCTTAGTTATAGCTTTTGCTATAATTTTTTGGAATTTTTTATCTGATATTTTTTTTGCTTCATCCTCTTTTATAATATATCCACATTCAATCAGAACGCTTAATTGGCTTGTAGGACGAGTAAGCGCAAATGAAGCAAAATTAATTTTATCATCCCTAAAATTAGTAGCACTTATCAAATTTTCTTGGATTTTTTGAGCCAAAGGTCTTGATTGAGGATGATAATAATATGTTCCTACACCATGTTTTTTATCAACATCAGCTATATTTGCCAAAGAATTTTGATGAATACTCAACAAAATATCGCCATTTTTTTCTTTTGCAAAAGCAATTCTATCATTTAGTGATACTTGTTTATCTTTTTTCCTTGTCAAATATACCTTAGCACCTCTTTTTTTAAGCTCTTTTTTTAATGCTTTTGTAATTTGCAAATTGATTTTCTTTTCTTCTAAGCCAAAAGCGCAAGCTCCTTTTTCACACCCGCCATGACCGGCATCTAGTACAACTTTTATATTATTTAAAGGTTTATATTTATTTACCTCTGGCGCTTTTTTAACTGATAAAATATAGCCTTCGGGCGATTTTTCAACATCATAACCAAATAAAGGCTTATCATTTAAATACTTTAGTTTCAATTCATTATTAATTTTTTCATCCAAAACAAATCTTTTATTTTTATTTGAGATTTTTGTTTCTATCGGGTCAAATCTGTTATCAAAAAGAGTAAAATTTAAATTATTTCCTTCTTCTTTTAAGGTAAAAGCGCTCTGAGAGGGAGTTTGAATATATGCGCTAAATTTATTTTTATCATTTTTAAATATTATTTTGTCTATATTATCAAATCTTTTTTCAGGAATTATTGCTTGAACTTCAACAAATTTCTTATTAATCCAAGCATAATTATTTTCTTCCAATTCAACTCTAAAATAATTATCATTTTGCTTATCTGCAAATAAAACAGCATTTTTAAACAAATGAGTTAATCTTTGCGCATTTTCATTGTCTTTTTGACGCAAGGGTGCATTATCGGATAAAACCTCTAAAACTGCATATTTTGCAATTCCAACATCCTGCAATTCACTTGCAAAAACTCCTTGCGTCAATAACAATAATAAAAATAAAATCCAATTCTTCATAATAAAAATTATATCACAATTTACATCCAATCATTAGCTTGAATTTTTTGTCTTGAATTTACACAGATTGAACATCTTTCACAATCAAGATAATTAATTTTTGAGCAATCCCAAATATTTGAGCCTAATCTTGCTCTATAATCATCGCTCAGCATAGGACAAGCATAAACGCCATTTTGAGAGACAATTCTTGAATTATAACAATCTAATTTTTCAATATTAATATCATCAATCATCTCAATTTGTCTTATTTCATCAGATTTTCTAAAATAAGGAATAATTTTTAAATTAATATCATCAAGAGCAAAACCTTTTTTGAAAAAATAATTTTGAAATTCGTCAAAAATCTCTTTTCTGTCTCTATCTTTAAAATTTACAACGCTTATAATGGGATTAAATTCATACTTTAGCAAACTCATAATTGCAACAAGTGCTTTTCTAAAGCTGCCTCTGCCTCTTAAAGCGTCATTTTCCAATTCATTTGTGGAATCTAAACTAATTCTGAATATTGTTTCAAATTGACTTTCATCATCGATTTTTCTTAAAAATCTTGCTTTTTTATCATTTATCATAACCCCGTTTGACATAACAGTAGTGTTTGAAACTTTTAAACACATTCTTAAAATCTGATTGAAATCAGGGTGCATTAAAGGCTCTCCTCCTGTTAAATAAATAGATTTTAAATTCTGTCCTCGAACTGCTAAAAGAGTCTTTTTTACTTTCTCAATATCGATAAAATCTTCTTCTGTTTTATAAGGATTTCGCTCAATATAACAATGTTTACATCTTAAATTACATACCTTTGTGCATAATTGAAAAAATAAATTATCTAATTTTTTTAATTCAACTTTTGGGGGTGTTCTAAAAATTAACTTCTGATTTTCCATTCTTTTCTCCTTAATTGCTTGCTCTATTTTATTTTAATTTTATTAATGTAGAAATTAGCTGGTTGGGTATATTTATTTTTTTTGTGGAATTATAAGCATGTTTGTTTGACTTTAAAATTTTAATAAAATTTGTTATACTAATGTCGAGAGAAAGGCGGAGTTAATGAGCGAACAAAAAAATTACAATAAACGTTGGTATGATAGAGATCCAATCTTAAAAGAAGCGCTTGATTTATTGAGATTATCAACTGATGAACAAAAAGAGCAAGCAAAAGACTTTATGCTTAAATTGCAAGAAGATGTTGCTCAAGATGTTATAGAAAGAATTTATGAAATAATTACACAATATCAAGGCAAGGGTAATCGCTGGTATGATAATGACCCTGTAATGATTAAAGCAGTTGAAATGTTAAGACAAGCTGATCCTAAAACACAAAGAATTGCAGCTCTTAAATTATTATTAGCTCTTGAAAGAGGCTCTGCAATAGAATAATCAATATATCAATATTTCATAGAAAGATTTTAATGAAGAAAATAATATATTTTTTATTTTCAATTTTGCTTATTTCTAATATTGCTCTGTCAAATGAGATTGAAACAAACATGCCAAGCGATGAAGAAATAATGCAAGCAATTGAAAAGTTTGATTTCACGCAAGAAGAAAAACAAAAAATTTTCGAGCAAACAAAAAATACATTGAAAGAATTATACGACCCAAATAACGCAAATCAAAACATTCTGCCCGATATACAAAAAACGGACAGAAATCTTGAAATAGAAAAACCAAAATTAAAAGATAATCCTAAAAAATATACAAATCATCCACCCCTTACAAGAAGAAGCAAATAATTTAAAAAAATTAAGCGCTTTTACAAAAAATTCCCTTTATAGTACAATATTGCTATACACATTTTAAAAGGGGAGTATATGGCAGATACAACAACTAATCAACATTATGATGCCAGCAATATTAGAGTCTTGGAAGGTTTGGAAGCCGTTAGAGTTAGACCCGGTATGTATATCGGCTCAACATCTCAACGCGGGCTTCATCATTGCGTATATGAAATTGTAGATAATTCAATTGACGAAAGTTTAGCAGGATATTGCGACACTATTCATGTTACCGTTCATAAGGATGATTCTGTTACCGTTCAAGATAACGGTCGTGGTATTCCTTGTGATATAAAGCCGGATAGCGGTAAATCAGCTCTTGAAATTGTTCATACAGTTCTCCATGCCGGCGGTAAATTCGGCGATGGCGGTTATAAGGTTTCAGGCGGTTTGCACGGCGTTGGTGCTTCCGTTGTAAATGCGCTATCAGAAAAATATGTAGTAGAAGTAGCTCG
>CALUZF010000005.1 GCA_944325165.1 Candidatus Gastranaerophilales bacterium | reverse complement strand
ATCAATTGTAACTGTGTTTGTCATGGCACCTCTCAATTATAAAGTATTTACATATAATATAGTATAAACCAAAAATATAAAGCATGGTCAATTTAGAGTATTTTATGGCAAGTCAAATAGCTCAAATTTATTTTTTTCAAAAGCAATTATACCCTCGTTTTTCAACTTAGATAATTCAAATCTCATTGCCGCACGATCAATATTTAAATAATCAGCCAACTCTTGACGATTGAAATTAATTTCAAAGATAGGGGATTTATGTTTCAATCTTTCGTTTGACAAATATGTTAATAATTTATCCCTGATTGATTTTTGTGAAATATTTTCAATTTTTTCTAAAAGTTCAATATTTTCTTTAGATAAAATCCTAAACATATTTTGAATTAAAGCTACATGATGATCGCAAGCATTAGTGCACATTGTTGAACATTTATTAAAATTCAAAGCTAATATTATGGAATCCTTTGAACAAATTGCAGAAATACTCGATTCTGTATTTCTTGATGCAACCAAACATAACGCTATATTATCATATTCATATAGTTTTTGTACAATTATACGCCTGCCCCAATAAGAATCTTTTTCTATATTAACAGCACCCTCTAAAATCATATAAATCTTTGATACGACGTCACCTTGGCGAATAATCATATCGCCTGCTTCATATTTTTTAACACTTGCACCAAAACAAGAGAGCATTTTTAAAAGTTCTTGTTCAGTTATACCAAAGAAAAGAGGTGATTTTTTAATTTTTGATAAATATTTTTCCATAATTTTTATAAACTTTTTTGTTTTTGTTGTAATTACAACAGACATGTTGCAAAAACCATTGTATATTAAAAATATAAAAAATACAAAGAAAATAAAAAGGAGCAAAATATGGCAAAATATGTATGCACAGCGTGCGGTTATGTATATGATGAAGACTTGGGTGATGAAGAAAATTCAATTAAAGCAGGCACAAAATTTGAGGATTTAGACGATGCTTGGGTATGCCCTTTATGTTCATTAGGCAAAGAAGTATTTGAAAAAGAATAGGAGGCATATAATGACCACTCAACAAGAAGAAAATTTAATTAATTTATTAGATGGTTATGTTGAAAAAGGCGGACACCATTTAAATGTTAATGTTTTTAATCGTGAAACATTATTGGATGCTCAAGCTCATCCAGAAAAATATCCGCAACTTACAGTTAGAGTTTCAGGTTATGCAGTTAACTTTATTAAATTAACAAAAGAACAGCAAGACGATGTTATTTCAAGAACATTTCATAGTAGCTTAGGATAAAAAAACAGGGCTTAAAAGCCCTGTTTTTTTATCTTTAATATAATTTTATTTAGCGTACGCACCTTTGATTAATTCTACAAAGCTTTCAGCTTCCAAAGAAGCACCGCCGATTAAACCGCCGTCAATTTCTTCTTGAGCCATTTGCTCAACAATTGTTGAAGGTTTAACTGATCCGCCGTATAAAATTCTAATTTTATCAGCAACAGCTTGAGAATATAATTTAGCAACTACTTTTCTGATTTCACCAATAGTTCTGTTTGCTTCAACTGCATCACAAGATTTACCTGTACCAATTGCCCAAATAGGTTCATAAGCTATAACTGATTTTTCAACATCATCTGCTGAAATACCTTTAAGCGCTTTTGTGATTTGACCTTCAAGATGAGCATCGGTAACACCTGCTTCTCTTTGTTCTAGAGTTTCACCACAGCAAATAATTGGTATTAAACCTGCTTTTAAGATTGCAATAGCTTTTTCATTAATAAATTCATCAGATTCATTGAACATTTGACGACGTTCAGAGTGTCCGATAATAACAAATTTTGTATTAAAATCAGCTAACATTTCAAGAGAAATTTCACCTGTATATGCTCCTTTTGGGTTTGGGTTAACATTTTGAGCAGCAAGTGCAATTTTTGGTTCATTTTTGATTACATCATGAACTTGCCATAAAGCAGTATATGTAGGTGCAACAATAACTTCAGGCATTTTTGAAGCGTCTAGATTTTTAACACCATTAACAATACCTTCAATTAATTCTTTTGCAGCAGCCTTATTGTTGTGCATTTTCCAATTGCCGGCTATAATTGGTCTTCTCGCCATAAAATAACTCCTTTAAACTTATACTTACAAAGTTATTCTAGCACAAAAAAATAAAATTAAACTATCGCTCTATTCAATCTTTCTGAGCGTTTTGAACTCAAGATATTTCTTAATTTCATAATTGCTTGAGCATGAAGTTGGCAAACTCTTGATTCAGAAACATTTATTGCTTCGCCAATTTCTTTTAGCGTCATATTTTCGTGATAATAGAATACCAACAGAGTTCTTTCTCTTTCGGGTAATTTTTTCAAAGCCTGCTCCAATTCCTTTTTTGCATCAACTTTCTCAAGTGCTTCATCAGGTCGAGATGAGTTTTCATCTTCAATCGTGTCTATAATTTCAACACTGTCATCTCCTGTACCTTTTTTATCATAAATTGAATTAACACTTACATCAGATGACATAATTTCAACAACTTTTTCTTCGCTAAGCCCCATAACATCAGCTATTTCTTTTGCGCTTGGAGCCCTTCCGATTTGTTGTTTTAATCTTTCTGTCGCAATTTTTACTTCTTTAATTTTTCTTCTCAAAGTTCGAGGAAGCCAATCAGACGAGCGAATTTTATCTATAATAGAGCCTCTTATACGCATCAGAGCATAAGATTCAAACTTAGCGCCTTTGGATGGGTGATATTTTTCAATCGCATCAATAAGCCCTTCAATTCCAAAAGAAACAATATCTTCAAAAGAAAAGCTCGGAGGAAGATTTACCTTAATTCTGCCTACAACATATCTTGCAAGGTAAATATATTGAACAATTAATTTATCTCTAACCTCTTTATTTAACTTATCTTTTAGATATTCTTCCCAAAGGGCTTGTATTTCTTCATCTGAAAGTCTATTTATCTTTTTGTATGAATCAATGTCTGCTGTCTGACTCATTTTGTTTTCTTGTTTTCCCCAATGTCTAAAAAATTAAATCACAATTGTTATTCTCTAAAAATAACCACTATCTGTCATCATCTAAATACACTAAAGTATTTATTTTGTATTAGTTTGCAAATTCTTATTTATCATTTTTTTGGATTTTTCAACATTTTTCATCTTTTTGTTTATTTCTTTTATTTCTTTTTTAATTGATTTACAATTAGCAACCATTTTATCTTTTTCTGCAACTGCTTGATTATATTTTGCAGTCGCTTCGGCTAATTCTTGTCTTAATTCAACTTGTGCATCATCAAGATTAACAAGCGCAGAGTTAAATTTTTGTTCTTTTATTGTTGAATGATAAACGGCATTTACATTTGTGGTTGAAGTTGTGCTAGCAGAAGAAGATTTAACCGCCGGAGCCAATTTAACTTCAGTTGCTTTATCCATTGAATCAAATACGTTATCTGCAAAAACAGCTTGACTTACAAAAAATACCGCCATAACAGCTACTATTAATTTATTCATTTTTAACTCCATAATAAAAATTCTAACCTTAATCATAATATTACTTTAATTAATTTCATCACGTCAAATGATATTCAAATAATTACTCTTTTTATTTGATTTTATTTTGTTATATAATCAACTTATGGAAAATAGTTATTTAATTGCGTTTATATTATCAACAATAGCAGGCTTATCAACTGTTATTGGCGGTTTTGTAACTTTCTTTATAAAACAAAACTCGCTAAAATTTTTATCGTTTGGACTTGGATTATCCGCAGGAGTTATGCTTTTTGTTTCGCTTGTTGATTTATATCCAGAAGCTACCGAATTGATTAAAACGCAAATGGGACAAAATCTTACTTGGCTATCTATATTATGTTTTGGTATAGGAATGTTAATAGCCGTTTTGATTGACTTTTTTGTACCCGACCATATCCAAGCTTCAATGTTTACAAAGCAAATCGGAGCAAACGAGCAACATACAGATAGCACAGACTGTATAGAAGATGAAAATGCAATAATTTCAATAGGAAAAATAAAAAGAGCAGGCATAATTACAGCAATAGTTGTAGCACTTCATAATCTACCCGAAGGACTTGCAACTTTTACACTTGCAGCGCAAGATGTTATACTTAGCTTAGGAGTTATTATGGCAATTGCCATACACAATATCCCCGAAGGAATGGCTATTTCAATCCCTGTATATCAAGCAACACACTCTAAAAGAAAAGCTTTTTTATATTCATTTTTATCCGGTATGGCAGAACCGATTGGAGGGGTTTTAGGATTTTTAATAATTAAAACGCTATTTCCGAATTTATGCGTGGGACTATTATTTGCTCTTGTTGCAGGTATTATGACATATATCTCAATAGACACACTTCTGCCGTTATCTAAAGACTATGATACAGGACACTACTCTATAAGCGGAGTTGTTTTAGGGCTTATGGTTATAGGAATAACTCTAATTTTATTAGATTAAACTTTAGATTTTATCAAACATATAAATGTATCATAATATGTTTTGAACTTAGTTAGAGAATTTATATTACAAGCCATTTTTAAAATATAAGAAGGTCTTAAGTAATATTCTTTATTAAATTTTCTATTATATTCATATATTTCTTGACTTGTTAATTTATAACTTCTAACACTTGGAAATATATAAGGCTTTTCAAGACTTATTTCACCAAGCCTGTTTGTATTAATAAAATCGTAAAATTTGGTACCTCTAAGAGCTGTTGCAGTATAAAAACTTGCATATTGAGTGTTTAATTTTTTAGCAAATTTAAATGTCTTTTCAATAGTCTCTTTTGTTTCCCAAGGTAAACCTATGACATAATAGGCATAAACTTGAATCCCTGCTTTATTTATCATAGCAACAGCTTTTTTTATTTGATTTAAGGTAATTTTTTTACCCATTTTATCTAAAATTTCTTGAGAACCGGATTCAACACCCATAGAAATTAAATTACAGCCTGCTTTTTTCATTAAATTCAAAGTTTCAATATCAACAGTATCAACCCTGGTATTTGCCGAAAAATTAATTTTTAAATTAGATTCAATAATAAGCCTGCAAAGCTTTTGAACCCATTCTTTATTTGAATTAAATATATCAGACCAAAAAATAAAATCTCTTATGTTATATAAAGTAACACATTCTTTTATTTCTTCTAAAATAAGCTCTGGGCTTCTATATCTTACAATTTTACCATTCAGCGGACTTGCAAGACAGAAAAAACAATGATTAGGACAACCTTTAGAAACTCTTATTATAGTTTGAGGTTTTTTAGTGTCCGGTCTTTGATAGAATGAATTATCAATTAATTGTCTATCTAAAATAGGCAGATTATCAATATTATCGGGCAATTCTCTATCAGCAGTAGATATAATTTTATCATCAATTTGATAAGTAATACCCTTGATATCTTTGA
Source organism: Candidatus Gastranaerophilales bacterium (assembly GCA_944325165.1). Lineage (GTDB taxonomy): Bacteria > Cyanobacteriota > Vampirovibrionia > Gastranaerophilales > Gastranaerophilaceae > RUG14156. Next base: position 28,906 of record CALUZF010000005.1, on the reverse strand, counting down.
AATTTCTATATTGAATTATTTCATCAAAAGCATCTTCAATCTCGCCTCTGAGCGCAACATCAATTTCCGGAAACTTTTGCATAATAGAATAAGAACAAAAATTAAATATCGCACCTTTTACAATAACAACAGTATCATCCAATAAATCTCTTGCGGCTGATAATATCGATAAATCCTTTTCAAGTGTAGTAGATGCAACATTTAAAACAAGAAAATCCGGCTCATAATTTCTTAAATCTCTAATAAAATCATAAACAGTTTCGTTTTTTAAACTGTAATCTTTAAAGAAAGTTTCATATCCTCTTTTTTTAGCTATTGCAGATAAGCTCATCATATCAACAGGAACTAAAGGAGGTATAACAACCATCTCACTTGTCGGTTGTTGACATCTGTCTTCTCTATTCATAATAGGAGCAGGAGGATATACAAAAAATATTTTTTGTCTTTTTTTCATTTATTTTTCTTTTGAACTCTTCTTTTAAGTGCGTATTTAACTACATTATTTATCCATCTTTGGGGTAAAAATCTTGTTAATTTTGCAATTTTTGCATCAATACCTATATTGTATACAGGTTTTGGATTTTTTAATTCAACAATATGAGCGATTTTTTTAGCAACATAAATAGGGTTTGTTGCATGAAGTGAATTTTTATTTGCATTTTCAAGTAAAAATTCTTTTTCATTTTTATATTTTTCATCAGCTCTTTCAAAAGCACTTTTGTTTAATTCAATTGATGATTCCCAAAATTTTGTAGCAACAGCACCAGGGCGAATTGAGACAACTTTTATATTATTTTCAATTGAGTAATTGTTTAATAAAATATCAGCACTTGCCTTTGAAGCACAATATGGTGTTAAAAAAGGAAATATACCATAACTTGCCATCGAGCTAATATTTATTAATCTGCCGCCTTTATTTAAATTTGGTGCAAAATATTTAATTATTCTCAATAAACCTAAAAAATTAACATCAAATTGCTTTTTAAGCTCAAGCTCATCCAATTGCTCAACTGCACCAGCTATTGCAATTCCTGCAAAATTTAGAATGACATCAAATTTTATATCTGAAAATTTTTCTTTTAGATGAATAAAATTCATTTCATTTGTAACATCTAAATTATATTCATGGATTTTATCCTCCATCATACCAACTTGGCGCGATGTAGCATAAATATTCCAATTATTTTGCTTTAGTTCTTTAATTGTATTTTGAGCTAACTCCGAATTAAGTCCGATTATTAAAATGTTCTTATCCATAAACTTAATATAACTTAAACAGTATCTATTTTGCAACAAGGTTTAAAATATGCTATAAAATATATATGAAAAAAGTTCTTGTTTCGGGTTATATCGGTTTTAATAACTTTGGAGATGAAGCAATTTTTTATGCTTTATCAAAACATCTAAAAGAATTAGAATTTGATGTCAGTGTATTATGTAACAATACAAAAGAAGTCGAAAAAAAATACGAAGTTAGTGCATACTACTTTAAAAGCCCCATTCAAATATTAAAAGCAATTTTAAACTGCAATATACTAATCTCAGGCGGTGGAAGTCTTTTACAGAATAAGACCAGCAATTTTAGCTTATTTTATTACCTTTTTATTATTCTTTTGGCAAAAATATTTTTCAAAAAAGTAATCATTTTTGCTCAAGGAATAGAGCCGATAATAGGGATTTTCCCAGAATACATCACAAAAACTATACTAAAATTTGTAAATTTTATAAGCGTTAGAGATAATAATTCAAAAAAACTTTTAAAATCTTGGAATATCAACTCTACTCTTGTTTCTGACCCTGCATATTCGCTTGTTCAAGATAGAAAAATTGAAGAAAAAAAAGAAGATTTAATTGTACAATTAAGAAATTACAGAGGCATAAACTATGAATTTATCGCAGCTTTAGCCCATTCTATAGCTCAAAATTATAATGAAAAAATTAGCGTATTTTCTTTTCAAGATGAAATAGACGAAAGGATATGTTTTGAATTTATTGAGGAATTAAAGAAATACAACATTAAAGCCCAATATATCCCAAATAAATCAATAGAAGAAACAATTGATATAATAAACAAAGCAAAATTTGTTATATCAACAAGATTGCACGGATTAATTATATCAAATGCGCTAAAAACAAAAACATTTGCTATAAGCTACGATGAAAAAATAAAAACTCTTGTTAACGAATTAAATTTAGAAAGTATAGATATATATAATTATACAAAAGACGAGTTAAATACTAAGCTCAACAAATTTTTTAATTATCAATCCGAAAATATCCATCAATATAGAAGATTTGAATGGAGTGAAATAGATAAAGAATTAAAAAGATAAATTAAGGAGATAATTATGTTAGTAGCAAATATAGATTTAATGGACGGCAAAGCAGTTCAACTACAACAAGGTAAAACCAAAGTATTAGAACGTGATAACGTACTTGAGCTTGCAAAATACTATGCCCGCTTCGGGGAAGTTGCGGTTATTGACCTTGATTGTGCGCTAAACACAGGAAAAAATAATGAAGAATTAATAAAAAAGATATGTAAAATTGCTCCTTGCAGAGTTGGTGGAGGCATTAGAACAATAGAAAAAGCCAAAAAAGCTTTAAGCTGGGGCGCAAAAAAAATAATAATAGGCACAGCAGCAAGTGAAGAATTTTTATCAGAATTGCCACAAAGTCGTGTAATAGTAGCAATTGATTCTCGTGACGGCAAAATTACAAATAAAGGCTGGCAAGAAGTTAGTGAATTTTCAACAATGGATTATGTAAAAAGATTTGAAAATTATTGTTGCGGATTTTTATTCACCATTGTTGAGAGAGAAGGTATGATGCAAGGCACAAATATTGAATTAATAAAAGAAATTGCCAAAGCAACAACAAAACCAATAACAGCAGCAGGCGGAATATCAACAATAGAAGAAATAGTAGAGCTTACAAAAAACAACATAAGCGCACAATTAGGTATGGCTCTTTATACAGGAAAAATAAGCCTTGAAGATGCTTTTTGTGCTTGTCTTGATTTTGAAAAACAAGGCGGACTTATTCCAACCATCGTACAAGATAAAATGACCAAACAAGTTTTAATGCTTGCATATTCAACCCCTGAATCTCTTAAAAAATCATTTAAAACAGGGATAGCTACATATTATTCTCGCTCAAGAAATGAAGTTTGGGCAAAGTGCGAAAAAAACGGAAATATGCAGGAATTAGTAAATGCAAAATTTGACTACGACCAAGATGCTATATTGTTTAGCATAAATCAAAAAAATAACCCAAATCTTACAGATAGATACAGTAACTTTGAAGACAAAAACTTCACTTTTGAAGAACTTTTTGAATTGATTTCAGACAGAAAAGAAAGAATGCCAAAAGATAGTTATGTGGCAAAATTATTTAATGACGAATTTTACCTAAAAAGAAAAATAATGGAAGAAGCATTCGAAACCGTAAACTTTGAAGAAGGCGACGGACTTGCTTGGGAAGTTGCTGATTTATTCTATCATCTTGCAGTTTATATGGTAAAAAATAACTGTACAATTGAAGATGTCAGAAACACACTAAAATCAAGAATAAAATAATATAAAGGTTGCTTTTAATTAATCAAACATGTATTATTGTAAATAGTATTTATAAAATTAAGCTTATTATTCAACATAAAATAAGTTTAATTTTAGTTAAAAAATAATTTTGAGGAGATGAGATTGAAAAATTTTAGAGCGGAATTTAAAAAATTTAAAAACAAATATGTGTTTGAAATAATTTCATCATTTGTTAATGCACTATTTAGACTTGAGAAAATATTTTATAATTGTAAATGCATAAATTATCCGAAAGAAAAATGTGTTTTTGCTCTCTGGCATGCACATCAATGCGGAGTTTTTTCCTGCAATATGTATAAAAAAACCTGTATTATGGTATCGAATTCTAAAGATGGAGAAATTATATCCCGCGCAGCAAACGCTGTAGGCGTTGAAACAGTTAGAGGTTCACAAAATAGAGGCGGCACAAAAGCGAGCTTGCAATTAATAAAAAGAATAAAAGAAGAAGATATAAACGGAGCACTAACGATTGATGGTCCAAGAGGCCCTAAAAGAGTAGTTAAAAAAGGAATAATTGAAATAGCAAGAATGACTCAAACGCCTATTGTTCCTGCTGTTTATTGGAGTCCTCAAAAATTATTTTTAAAATTCAAATCTTGGGATGAATTTAGATTTCCACTTATTGGAACAAAACTTGTTATGGTTTTCGCAGACCCTATAAAAGTACCCGATGAACCATCTGAAGAAGAAATAGAAAAAATAAGAAAAGAAGTCGAAGATAAACTCAATGAATTATATAAAGATTTAAAAGAAAATTATTACACATATTTAAAACAAAAATAAAAAGCAGGTTTAAAACCTGCTTTTTAAATATTTTCACTTTCAAATTTCTTCATAAATTCAACTAGCTTAACAACGCCCTCTATTGGCATAGCGTTATATATTGAAGCTCTCATACCGCCAACTGTTCTATGACCTTTCAATTGGACAAGTCCTTCATTTTTAGCTTCTTCAACAAATTTTTTGTCCATTTCATCATTTCCTGTTATAAAAGGAACATTCATTAAAGAACGAGATGATTTTTCAACTGTACCTTTGAATAATTTTGAACTATCCAAGAAATCATATAAAATTTTTGCTTTCTTTTCGTTCAATTCTTTCATTTTTTTAAGTCCGCCTTGTTTTTTAAGCCATTTAAATACAAGAGAGCAAATATATATACCATAAGCAGGGGGTGTATTATATAAGCTGTCATTATCTGCATGGATTTTATAATTCAACATTGTAGGACACCAGCTTGGCAGGTCATCTCTTAATAAATCTTCTCTTATTATAACAATTTGCACACCGGCAGGACCGACATTTTTTTGAACACCCGCAAAAATTAAACCATATTTTGTAACATCAACAGGTTCTGATAAAAAGCAAGATGACATATCAGAAACTAAAATTTTACCTTTTGTATTAGGCAAAGTATGGAATTTTGTGCCATAAATTGTATTATTTTCACAAATATACACATAATCAGCATCGGGAGAAATATCTAAATCAGAGCAATCTGGAATATATGAAAAATTTTTATCTTCTGATGTTGCAACTTTATTAATTTTACCGTACTTTTGAGCTTCTTGATAAGCTTTTTTAGCCCATTGACCCGTAACAATATAATCTGCAACTCCGTTTTTCAATAAATTTATAGGAACCATTGAAAATTGAAGATGAGCTCCGCCTTGCAAAAATAAAACTTTATAATTATCAGGAATATTCATTAATTCCCTTAAATCTTTTTGCGCCGTTTTAATTATTTCATCATAAGTCTTAGAACGATGCGACATCTCCATTACACTCATGCCTGAATTTTTATAATTAAGCATATCATCTCTTGCTTCTTCTAAAACCTCAACAGGTAAAACCGCGGGGCCGGCTGAGAAATTAAACACTCTATTGTATTTATCTGTCATTTTTCGCTCCTTACTAGACTAAATACTTCTGCCAAACATACACCAAGTTGTTACTCTTTCAATTTTTACATCAACAAATTGACCTATTTCATATTTTTTATCATCTTGAATATGTACAACTTTATTATTTCTTGTTCTGCCTTGATAAATACCATCTTTAACATCATCAATCAATATTTCAAGGATAGAGCCAATATATTTTTCATTTGATTTTAAGCTTGCTTCTTTAACTTTTTCATTCAAAATTGCAAGTCGTCTTTTCTTTTCTTCATCATCAATAAATAAATCAACCATTTTACCTGCTTTTGTAATCGGTCTTGGAGAATAAGCAGCAGTGTTTGAATAATCTAATTGTAATTCATCAATTGCTTTAATGGTATCTAAAAATTCTTCCTCTGTTTCAGAAGGAAAACCTGCAATAAAATCAGATGTTATAGTAACATTTTTTATGTTATTTCTGATTTTTTGAACAATTTGTCTATATTGCTCAACATTATATCTTCTATTCATTGCACGCAAAATTCTATCATTTCCCGATTGCATAGGAATATGAAAACATTCACAAATATGTTTTGAATTTTTTACAACCTCAATTACTTCATCTGTAATATCAGTAGGATATGATGAAGTAAAACGTATTCTAAAATCGCCCTCTAGCTCATCTAATGCTTTCAATAATTGAGCAAAATTAGGTTTATTTTCAAGGTTTTTGCCGTAACTATCAACATTTTGTCCTAAAAGTGTAATTTCTTTAAAACCTTTAGATAGAATATCTTTTGCTTCTTTTAAAATTGCCTCAATACTTCTTGAGCGCTCCCTGCCTCTTGTATATGGAACAACGCAATATGAACAAAAATTATTACATCCTTCCATAATTGGAAGCCAAGCGTTTGTTGATTTTTCACGTATTATTTCATAATCATTTTCGCAAATTGGCATATCATCAAGAGCACAAATTCTCTCATCCTCGATTTTTTCTAAAAGTTTTGGAAGCTCGTATATATTTCTTGTTCCGAAAACTAAATCAAGATAAGGAAATTTCTTTAACAGTTCTTCTTTTTCTAAATTTGATACACAACCGCAAATAGCAATTTTAATATTTCTATCTTTATTTTCTCTTTTAATTTTTCCCCAATTACCAAGCCTTGAATACGCTTTATCAACCGATAATTGACGTATTGCACAAGTATTTACTATAAATAAATCAGCTTCATTTTCATCTTGAGTTCTCTCATAATCAAAACAAGATAACATACCTACAATTCTTTCAGTATCTGATTTATTCATTTGACATCCAAGAGTATCTATAAATAATTTCTTCATTTTATATCCTAAATAATTGCAGACCCTGCAACATGCTCAAACTTATCCATTCTTTCTTTTAGTGCTCCTTGAGGCATATAATAAGGATTTACTGTCATAATTTTTGCAGCAATATTAGGATAATAATAAATAAATTTTAGCTCACTATCTGTTAAAGGTTTTTGAGTATGGACATTTGCATAACGAGCTAATTCCAAAATATTCCTTGCTTCATTATCATCATGAAATTCAAGCTCTAGCGAATCATATACATTTCTAAAACCTTTAATGCCAGCATATTCACCAACTGTAATCATTCTTCCTGTTTCAATTATTTCAGGTTCGCCTCTGCCTAATTCTTCAAAATCATACAGTTCATAGTTTCGTCTATCTTTTAGCGCGCCATCAGCATGGATTCCAGATTCATGTGCAAAAGCATTAGCACCGACCGCAACTTGATTTATAGGAATTGGTACACCAAAAGCATAAGAAGTATATTTAGCCAATTTCCATGCTTTTGAAACGTCAATTTGCGGATCAATAAAATATTTATCCTTAAAACCGCTTGATTTTTCAATAGCCAATATACAAGAAACTAAATCCGCATTACCAGCACGCTCTCCCATGCCATTTATTGCAGTATTAATCCAAGCATGAACACCAGCGTCAATTGCAGCTTTAGCGCCCATTACAGAACATGCAGTAGCCATTCCTAAATCATTATGAAAATGCATTTCCATTTCCATGCCTGTTTCTTTTGCAATAGCATATATTCTATCATAAGCTGTTTTAGGGTCGTCATATCCTAATGTATCACAATATCTGAAACGTGTTGCGCCATATTTTTTACATTGTTTAGCATACTCAATCAAATAATCCAAATCAGATCTTGAAGCATCTTCAGCATTAACTCCTATGTCTTTTGCATTCTGATTAATTGCTTCATTAATTGCTTCTAGAGTATCGTTTAATATATCTTTAGGGGTTTTTTTACCTAAATATTTTCCATCAATCATCTGTTTTGACGTAGATTGCGACATATTAATATATTGTAATTTAGGAACATTTTTAAAAGACTCAATGACATCAGATTTTATTGCCCTCATCCAGCCCGAAAGTCTTGTTTTATTGATAACACCTCGCTCAACAAGCTCTAAATTACCGTTTAAATAATTTAGCTCATGTTGCGTTGTGGGAAATCCAAATTCGCTTTGAGTTATACCCATTTCATTGAGCATGATATTAATAATTGTTTTTTGTAATTTTGCTAATCCCAAACGTGAAGTTTGAACGCCGTCTCTGTTTGTTACATCTACAAATTTTATATAGTTCATAATGCCCCTAAAATTAACTAGTAAAAGTATTATACCATAATGTTATTCTAATGGTTTTATAATTTTAATATATGAACTTTTCTTTACATAGTATTGCATTATTTTTATATTGGTATACAATAGTAGTATAAAATTAATATTGTGGGGCAAGTTCCCTAAAGAGGAAAAATGTTAATCAACGAAACAACATTAAATTGTTGCAAACCGAAAAGATTTACCACATTTAAAGGGTCGAATAACACCCGAAGCTCGAACAGAAAATTGCGATACAAGCATTACGAGCAGATAAGCGAAGAAGCACTCGCACTGCAAAGTCTTATGAGAGCACATAAAGATGTGCAAAATAGCGGTAAAATGCGATTATTAAAGGCGATGCCTGCGATTACAACAACATTACTAGGAACTACTATAGCATTAACCCAACCCGGGAAATTAGCAGCGAAAGCTGGTGCAGGGTTGGGTTTTTTAGCGCTATCAAGTGCAATTGGTGCAGGTAGCGAGATATTAAGCGATAAAATCGAAAAACACAAAGAAGAAAATAACGGCATTAACACTCCAAAAATATTAATGTCTATTGCAAAAGTTACAGCAGGTATCGGCGCAGTTGCTGCTGGTGCAGTTTTATTTAAAAACTCAAAAGCAGGAAGAAAAACTTTAAAATTCTTAAAAAGAGAAGCAGCTCAATTAAGCAAGGAAATTAATGAAACAAAATTAGCAGGTTTTATTGAAAATACATATAAACCTTTTATTAAAAAACATCGTAAATCAGCAGAAATTATCTCAGCGGTTGCACCATACGGTATAATTGCAGGTTCTGCATTATCACAAGCAAAACTAGCTCAAGGTTTATCTGATGATGTTAAAGAAAAAACTAACGAATATTTTACAAAAGGTAAATTAATTCAAAAAATCGCAAAAGCTAATTTCGACAACGTTGAAGCTAAAGAAATATAATCAAATAACTTTGCCGTTATATTTATTTTGAGCTTTTTCAATGCCTTCCTTTAACCAGCAATCAACAACTTCTACAGTTTTTTGTGCCATTTTTGAAACACCTTCCATTTCATCTTTAGAAAAATTTCCAAGCACAAAACTATCAATAGCCATATTAGATGGAACTAATCCTACACCAACTTTTAATCTATCAAAAACATCCGTTCCTATTCGATTTATAATTGATTTTATACCGTTATGACCACCAAATGAGCCGTTTTTCTTTAGTCTGAATGTTCCAAATTCAATTGTAGCATCATCATAAATAACTAAAATATCTTTATTTGTTAATTTATAAAAATTCATAAGCTCAAGCACTGCATTTCCAGATAAATTCATATATGTTTTAGGAAGCAAATATAATACATCACCGGATTTTGCAAAAAATGAATTAAACTTATCCGCTAAAGTTATATTATGAGCTTTTAAAACCTCGTCCATCATTAGAAAACCTGTGTTATGACGAGTAAATCTATATTTTTCTTCAGGATTACCTAATCCTATTATCGCTTTCATTTTAATTTTCTTTCATCTTTTAAAGTTAATTTGAACTACACTTTGTTATTTATCTTTATTGGTAATTAAAAAATAAACAAAAAGGGTTATTTGTAAAATAGCATACAAGACGGAGTAAAATCAATATAAATGAAAAATCACGATACAGAAATAAAAAGCTCAAAGATGGTAGCGGACTTTTTAGAAAAAAATAAACTACACAAGAAAGAATTCGCCCAAATGATAGGTGTGACACTATCTTATGTTTATAATTTAATTGATGAAAATATTCCTTTTTCAACTCGCTCGATAACGCTAGAGCGTATTGCGACAGTTATGGACATAAATCCAGAGGATTTTATAGAATATCAAATACCATCCGAAAATATAACATTTAGTGAAAATCTTTTGCTTTTAAAAGATTTAATTAAGTTTAATAACTATTCAACACTTGATTTTCTAAAATTATTTGAAAGAAAGAAAAGACTTGAGCTTGTAGATATTTTAAGAGGTGCAAAGCCAATACAAATAGATTTTTGCGAGCTTAAAAAAATTGCAGATGCACTTAATATGACAAATGAAGAATTATTTAACTTATGGAAATCAAGAATGATTGAATATTTAAAAGAAGGCGGATTTAATATAGAAAAAAATAAAGAATTACTAGATTCCATGTTTAGCTGCGCTAATACAACAATTACATCGAAAGATTAACAAAACTTTACACAAACATTCTCTAACTTGACTTTAAACAAACCTCTTTATAACATGTCAGAAGGACTATTATAAAAGGTGACAGATGAAAGGTTCAACATTACATAGATCAGGTCTGACTCGTGAAAAAATGGGAGTTTTAGCTAACATTTCACAAACAGACATTAAAAAACAAACTACAAAATCCCAACTAAACCAATATTATAGAGCCACAAAAGCTCAAGAATTGGATATTTTATGGGGTAATGTTCAAAAAGGTATTCAAAAAGTACACAATGTTGCAAAAACAACCAAACAAAAATCTCCTGCAGTTTATTTAACAATAGGTTTTGTTGCAGGCGTATTGTTTATGTGTATGATTACATTAATTGTTTCAATTTTTTCAATGCACCCAAAAGTTCCTAATGAAATTGAAACAACTTCAAATGTTGCAGTTATCGGAACTGAAAATATTACAGATACAAATAGCGAAGCTGTAGTAACAAATGAAAAATACATCGTTAAAAAAGGCGATACACTAAATGGTATTGCATACAGATTTTACGGCAAATACGATGAAGCTAAAATCTTAGAAATTCAAAGAATTAACAATATAACAAATCCTGCAGCAATAAGAATCGGTCAAGAAATTATCGTACCCGTTTCTCAAGAAAGATAGATAATTGTTAAATTGCAATAAACCGCCTTAATACAGGCGGTTTTTTTGTTACACTTTTTTACTAATCAATATTAAATTTTCATACATTGTTTTAACCTTGAAAATCGTTTAAACCATATAAATAGCGAGGTTAAAATGAAAAAAATAATATCTGTTCTAATTTATATAACTTTCTTATCCGGCGCGTGTTTTGCCGATGTGATTTCAGGAAAAATCGACCATAATGACTTAAATTACGGCAATAAAGTTATAGATTCTAAAACAAACGAACCAATATCGGGCGTAAAAATCTCAATACCAGAAATAAATTATACAACATATTCTGATAATAACGGTAATTTTAAATTAAATGCTGATATAAGCGACAAAGCCATTATGTTTGTCGAAAAAGACGGATATAAAATATTTTCACTCACTGTTGATAATAGCGTATTCAATTCTCCACTAAAGCTAGGAATCGAACAAGCAAGTCCTTTTGATATGCAAATATCGCAAGGAGTGATACATTTAGGTGATAATATGTTCAGTGATAATTCTGCTAATTGTTATGAATTTCGCTCAGATGCCAACGGGCATTTTCTTTCTAAAACATTTAAAAGACCTCAATGTTCAAATAAACAAGATGTTGTCGTAAAAATAGGAACAATTATAGGCTTGGATACCAAAAAAGCCAAAGAAAGCGGACAAAATAGAATCGCAAAAGTTTATTCATCACCCAGCGAAGTTTTTGTTAACGGACACAAAATTGCTAATCTTGAGCTAAACGGGGATAATATTGAAATTGTCGTTCCAAAAAGTATCTTAAAAGATACAAATGAGCTTGTAATAAAAACAGGAAGAAATCTATTTCAAACAAACTATGTTGATTATGATGATATAGAGCTTGCAAATTTAAGAATAGAAGTAAAAGAAAAATATCAATATGCAAAACGCTAGTTGATTTATTTATAAGCAAAAATATAGTATAATTTTTGCTATGATTGAATCCAAAAAAAATCTTGAAAATATATCTTCGCACAATACAGATTTATACAAGCAAGATTGGCGCTTGAAGCTCGATTCAAATGAAAACATTTATGGCTGTTCTAATAATATAATAAGCGCTATAAAAAATATTCCAAATGAAGAAATATCCCTATATCCGACATACGGGAAATTAAAAGATAAATTTAGCGAAAAATATAAAATTAATAAAGATAATATTTTATTTTCAAACGGTTGCAATGAAGCACTTGATTTAATAATAACTGCTTATCTTGAAAACGATGAAGAAATTTTATCTCTAAATCCTACTTTTTCAATGCTCGAATTATACACTAAAATTAATGGTGCAAAAACAAAATATATAGATTATGATGAAAAATTCATTTTTAATAAAAATAAATTAGAAGAAAGTATAACTCAAAACACAAAAATAATTTATATATCAACTCCTAATAACCCCACAGGAGAATTAATAAGACCATCAATTTTAGAGCCTATAATAGATATTCATAAAAATATATTATTTATTATAGATTGTACTTACATTAATTTTTCATATTCTGCAACTTTTGAAGATTATATTGAATTAGAAGAAAAATATGATAATGTTGCAATTATAAAATCATTTTCTATAGATTTCGCCATAGCAGGATTAAGGCTTGGGGTTATAATTGCAAACAGTTCAATAATAAAAAATCTCAAAAAAATAATATCACCATATAGCGTTAATGCCATTTCAGTTCATTGCGGATTAAGCATTTTAAATGATTCAAAAAGACTTGATGAAATAAAAGAGCTTAATTTTAAAGCTAAAGAATTTTTAGCCCAAGGATTAAAAAATGCAGGCTTTGAGCCATATCCAAGCGAAGCAAATTTTATTCTTTGTGATTTTAAAAATTATAACGATTTTTATTATGAAAAATTTAAAAAATATGGCGTGATTACAAAAAAATTCCCAAAAAATTCTTCTGTTAATTCTTGCCTTAGAATTACAGTTCCAACTATTGGAGGGGTGAAATACATATTAGAATTATTAACAAAAAAAGATGTTTTGATTTTTGGTGTGGAAGATGTAATTTTTGATGATAAAAATTCATATCAAAAGGCATTGTGTCAAACCTATTCTAGTTTTATAAATAAAGAAATTACAATAGAAGAAATTTATCAATTTAAAAAAATCAATGGAATAAACCATGATTTTAGCGCGATAAAATTTTTGCTTGAAAAAGAAAATATACTTTTAGGATTAGATGAAATAATAAAAACCTACAAAAATTTATTCTACAATCCAAAAATCAAAAAAGAATATTTAATTGATAATGACAAACTTTTGATTTCTAAAGAAATACTTGAAGAATTGTCTAAAAAATATGATTTAGTTCTTTTTACAAACAGATATAAAAATGAAATTGAATATTCTCTAAAAAAATATAATATAGATAAATATTTTTATTATTGTATCTGTGCTGATGATTTATCAGAAAATGAATTTAAGCCAAGTCCTAAAGGTGTTATTAAAATTCTTCAAAACTGCCCTTATAAAAATATAAAATATATAGGCGGAAATATTGACGATATTATAGCAGCAAATATGGCAAACATAGAAACTATTGCAACAATTCCACCAAATAGCGATTATAACAAAATGATAAATAACTATAGACATATCGGCGCAAAATACATTTTAAATAAAATCAACGATATAGAAGATTTCATAGAAGAGCTTGAAAATAAATCAGAAAATCAATTAGCATAATGGATAATAAAATTTTATCTATAAAAGGAATATTATAAAAATGAACTTTTTAAAAAATTGTTTCGTTTTAATTTGCGTACACGATGATGAAGGAGAAAATTATGTCAGAAGAAACTAAAATCACACAAGAAGAACAATGCTTTTGCAAAAGTAAATGTTTTAAAAAATTCTTAACTGTAGCGCTAGGCACATTTGTTGGCGGTTTTTGCGCGATAAGCCTGTTTGCAGCACTACACAAGCCGCCTATGCCACCTATGATGCCTATGATGCACAAAGGATATTATCATCATATGATGGGTGGACACCACTTTAAAAAACATAACTGCGATTGCCCATGTCATAAAAAAATGATGAAAAAACATTTTAAGGAAGGTAAAATGCCTAACGGCCCAATCGAAAAAAAACTTCCCGACGTTGAAGATTAATCACAAAAGCTCCGATAATACGGAGCTTTTTTATTGCTTAACAAATACTTGAAATTTAAAATTTTTATGAGATGATTTTGATACAGTAATTATAGATGTGGCAAGGTAGCTCAGCTGGCTAGAGCGTACGGCTCATACCCGTGAGGTCGAGAGTTCGAGTCTCTCCCTTGCTAATAAAAAGAGGCTTAGAAATAAGCCTCTTTTTATTGCCAATCGAGAATTAAACACTCTACACTTGTCTTATTTATTAAATATAATTGTATTTGTGCAGACATTTCAATCGTGTACGGTTAAAATGATTATTGGCTGTAAAGTGGCTTTGTGTTTAGGTTTTAACCTGTCGGAAGTGTCCGAAAATAATCAAACCAAATTACTTGAAAAGTCCACGAAGTGTCCGTTGAAGTCTACCCCTTCGACTTTTAGTTGTATCCCTTGTGTGGCGGAAGTTTAGGGTGTATTTTAATTTGTATGAATGGTTTGATTATTTTCGGCAAGGACATTTGGGGTTTTAGTCGGAAGTTTTCAAAAAAAGTCAGAAGTTGTAAAATAAGTTATACCATGTCTTTATATTTTCAAATTTACAATATTTTATGTTAAAATCTATATGGAGGTTTTTGTATTGCAAAAAACAAAAAACAGTATTGAAGTTAAAGATCTAGTTAACGAGGCGAAATTATTTTGCCAAGAGCAATCTAATGTAAATCATGTTGATTTATTAGGTGTCACAGACGGTAAGGCTGTTGGGACCTATGTTGAGCATAAATTTAAAAAATTTTTATCCGATAAATATGATATAGAAATAGGTAATAGTGCTGCGGGTATTGATTTACCATCTAAAAACATTAACACGGATATTAAAGTTACTTCTATTCGACAACCACAATCTTCTTGTCCCTATAAATCAGCACGACAAAAAATATATGGTTTAGGGTATAATTTACTAATCTTTGTGTATGACAAAATTGATTATAAAAATACTTGTAATCTTCAGTTTTTAAATTGTACTTTTGTTGAAATGTATAGAACAGCGGATTATACAACAACAAAAAGGATTATAGAATTATTGAAAGATGGTGCAGGCAAGGAAGATTTAATTGCTTATTTTGAAGACAGGAATATACCTGGAGACGAAATAGCATACGAAAATCTAGCAAACGAAATAATAAAAACACCCCCTATTCAAGGATATTTAACTATTTCCAATGCTTTGCAGTGGCGATTACAATATTCAAGAGTTATTGATTTGAAAAATTTAATTAATGGAGTCATAAATATTGATTGGAGAAAATAAAAATATAAGAAAAGAATATGGAGATTACCAAACTCCAAGTAATTTTACAGATGAAATATGCACTTATATAAATAAATATTTTCAAGTTAATCCAAATGTAATCATAGAACCAACTTTTGGGGTTGGAAATTTTATTAACAGTGCAATTACTTCATTTAATACAATTGAAAAAATATTTGGTATAGAAATAAATACGCAATATTTTGATATAGCTCATGAGAATTATTTTAAGAACATTTTAAATATTGAGAAACATTTCTATAATGAAAATGTTTTTAAATTTGATTTTAATAAAATTAAATTTAAACTAGATAAAAATGATAGATTATTAATACTAGGAAATCCCCCATGGGTAACAAATACAGAATTATCAAAATTAGATAGTTCAAATATACCAATTAAAAGTAATTTCAAAAGAACAAGTGGTATTGATGCAATTACTGGTAAAGGAAATTTTGATATTGCGGAATACATAATTATTATGCTGTTATCTAAATTTAAAGATTACAACACAACAATTGCGATGTTATGTAAAAGTTCAATTGCCCAAAATATAATAAAAGACTCTAAAAAATTAAATCTTAAAATAAAAAATATGAAAATTGTAGAATTCGATGCAAAAAAAATTTTTAATATAGCCTGTGATGCTGTATTATTGTGTATAAATATGGGAGAGCCTCTTTCTCAAACTTGTGGAATATATTCCCTAACTAGTAACAAAAAACTTAGAACCATTGGTTGGCTTAATGAAAAATTTATATCTAATATAGAAAATTATAAAAAATATATACAGTTTGATGGTAAATGCCCGTTTATTTGGCGGCAAGGGTTAAAACATGATTGCTCAAAAATATTTGAATTAACATTTGAAAACAATAAATTTTTTAATGGAAATAATAAATGTGTGGATATTGAAAATGATTATATTTATCCTTTATTTAAAAGCAGTGATTTAAAACAATTTATAATTACCAAAAATAGAAAAAATGTTATTGTTACACAAAAAAAAGTTAATCAAAGTACTGAAACAATAAAAACTAACGCCCCAAAGCTATGGAAATATTTATATAATAATTCTGAGATTATCAATAATAGGAAATCAATAATATATAAAAATAGTCCCCAATTTTCTATGTTTGGTATTGGAGATTATTCTTTTTCTAAATATAAGATTGCCATTTCTGGTTTTTATAAAGAACCAATTTTTTCTTTAATAAATACAGATAATGTCGCAATGCTTGATGATACCTGTTACTTTTTAAGTTTTGATAATTTTATATATGCTCAAATTTGTACAATATTATTGAATAGCAATCCAGTAAAGGAATTTTTAAAATCTTTGGCTTTTCCTAATGCCAAAAGACCTTATACAAAAGATATTTTAATGAGAATAGATCTAAATGAAATATGTAAATATATAGATTATAAGAATTTAATAGCCTATGCCAAAGTTTTGAACATTGAAAATAGTATAACAAGGAATGATTATTCTGAATTTATAAATGCTATTTCAGAACAGAATTTGCAACTTAATATGTTATAATTATAATTATAAGTAAATTTTTCCCAAAATAATCAAACCATCTGTAACAAATAATCAAACCATGTGTTCTTTTACAATAATACCCCTAAAAAGATTATTACAATGCTATAAAACTGCTTAAAATGATTTTGCTACAATTTTGCTATATTCAAAGTATCAAAATATTCCAAAAATTCTTTAAATGAAATAGTTGTATATTGAGCTGTATTCCAAGGATTTACAATATCAATAGTCTGATTTAATTTATCAACATTTAAAACACTATATGCATGTCTACCATGGATTAATTTATCTTTGTTTAGCCATTCATCACATTTTGTACCTATTGATACGAGATTTCCATCCAAAGACGTATCTAACAATCTTTCCAATAATTCAGACTCTGAAATTTGATGATAATTAACCAAATCTGTTTTTTCTTCATGCATCATTCTCTCAATCGCTTGAAGCTTGTTTATTGAGTCTATACTTTCTTGTTCACGCAGATATTCCAGATGTTCTGAAATATCATTAGAATCTTGTAAATTTTTAATTGTAGATTTTTTTTCTTGAATTTGTTTTGCGAGTTGCGCGATTTCTTCATCTATTTCTTGTGGTGTTCTAATTGGAATATCTGATGTTGTCCAGATGCCTGAATTCTTGGTTCCCAATAATGCATTATAAACATTCATTTGATTTCCGCCTTCAATTGTTGTAATAGAGTTTACAACTCCGTATTTTAGGGCTCTTGTTTGGCTATAAGCATCTTCAAGCATTTGAATTCCTAATGAACCATTTACTTTTTGTTCACCATTTTCTGTTAATATTTTTTTAGAAAATCTTATTGGAAAATCTTGTGCATCAGGAATTTTAACAATTATATCATCACCATCCTCGCTAAACATTTGATAAACCTTTCCTTTAGCATTAGGATTTTTTATAAAATCATAAATAGCACTAATTAAATAACAATCGCCTAATTCTCCTTGTCCTAATGCCATAGTTTCAATTTCCGGAAATAATTGTTCAAACGTTTCAGCTGATAAATTCAATTCAACTAATTCATCTTTATTTTTATAAAATAATTTTTCTCCTATTTGAACAGTATCGCCCAATTTTGCTTGAGCTTTTGCTATATCAAAACTATCAAATTTTATAATATGACTTTTTGCGCTTAATTTTCTATTAATTGCTTCCATAAAATCGGGGGTAATTTTACCCTCTTTTGCCATTGTTCCTAAAATTTTCGGTGAAACTGTTCCATTTTGCGTTAATTCCAATAATTTTAAATATTGTTCATATTCACTTGGACTATTTTTTCTGGCTTGCAAAATATTTTCAATTCCAGATAACATGTTTTTAGAAGTTGTATCACTTGCTTTACTTACTCCAAAGATAAATTTGCCATCCGGAGTTTTAGCATCCACTAACTTTTCAAATGCTTTATAAAACTCATTTAATTCATCATCATCGATATTTTTTGTGTTCGCCAAAATGATATTTGTTAATTCTTCAATATCTTTATAATTTCTTTTCTTTAATAAATCATAAAACATTGGTGCTTGTTTAGCTGAACAAAAACCATTTTTAAGATTAGATGCCACCTTAACAAAATCAGGCAACAACATTTTTATATGTCTGGTAAAAGCACCAAAATTTTTATGTAAATAATTTTCAAAACAATACTTAATTAAATCATCGCTCAAAAATTCATCTAATTTATCTATTTCATCTAAAGTAATATTAAAACAAGAAAATCTGAAACCTTTGTCGCTACTTAAATCCATTAATAATTTTATTGCTTCAGAATTCATTAATTTAGCACGTAATGTTTCATCCAACTGCGAAAATTTATCGAGCGCCGGTACAATATGTTCAACTTCTTCAATAGGATATTTTGCATTCAAATCAACAAATTTAGAAACAACAAATTCAATCTCTTTATCATTTAATTCAATAGGATTATCATAATCAATATTTATTTTATCTATTATTTTTTTAGCTTTTTGCACTAAAGTATTCATAATTCCATTACTTTTTACAATACCGGAATTATAGCTAGCTAGCGCATCAAGACCTTTGTTGCTTACATTTGATATTACATCGCTAACTACACCTGCTTTTTTAGACACATGCTGTGTGGCAGTTGCTGCAACCTCTATCCCACCATTTACTAATTTTTGTACATTCATAATAAAATAAAGTATTTTTTGACTATAAAATTGACACTTTATTAATGTTTTTAAAGATTTTTATAAAACTATAAATACTAAACAAGTTTTTCTTTTTATAGCTATTTAATATTTTTTTACTATGATTCAAAATCTAAGTTAAAGCCAATGGCAACAAAATAGCACCAAAGACAAAAATAAATATTAAAAATGTAACAAATTTATAGAATTTATATCAAAATATTTATTTATAAAACTTACAATAAGCATAGGAAAAAACAAAAGGAATATTATATGAACATTTCACCTTTAAGAATGCAATATGCTTTTCAACAAAGAACATCTTTTGGTAATCAAAAACAAGTAAAATCTGAAAATGTACCAACAGCAGACCCCAAAAAAATACGTGCCGCAGCTGAAGAATATGCTTCTCAACCAAATTGCGCAACTGAAGTATTTAAACTAGCAAGAGAAAAACAACCCATGAATACCGAAGCTGTAATAAAACTTCGAACTAGCGAAGAAGAAATGTATGCTATACTTAAAGAATTACAATCCAGACCAAATACAAAAGTTAATGTAGCAAAATTAACATATCATGCAAATGAGCCTCTTCATTATAGTGATGCAGAAAAAATACGTGAATTAGCCCAAAAAGCAACTTTTGAATCAGATGCAGAAGCTGCTGAATTTTTGAAATCAACATTGCCACGTGTTGGTGAAATTTTAGACAATATCTCTGAAGAATAAATTTTAAAATAATTTATAAAATAACACAAAGGCTCGTTATATTCGGGCTTTTGTGTTATTTTGTATCTTCTCATACTCATCATCGCTAACTTCTTCAAGCCAAACATTTTGCGTTTGCGTTCCATCTATTTCAACAGCCAAATGAGAAAACCAAGAATTTTTCTGAGCGCCGTGCCAATGTTTTACATTTGCAGGAATATTAATTACAATGCCTTCGGTAATTTCAACAGGTTCTTTGCCCCATTCTTGATATATTCCTTTCCCACCTACGCCAATAAGCATTTGACCTCCGCCTGTTTTCGCTTTATGAATATGCCAATTATTTCTACATTTAGGTTCAAAAGTCACATTATAGATTTTAACTTGTTCATTTGAAATTGATGCTAAATAGCTTTTTCCTTTGAAATATTTTGAATAAGCAGTATTTTCTTCTCCTATTGGAAACATAATTGTTTTTTCATATTGTTCTTTATCTGATACATCAGATAATTCCTCGCTCCATACTTGCTTAGCTAAATTGAAAGTAGCCCAAGCTTTTGGCCAGCCAGAATAAAAAGCGTTATGTGTAATTATTGAAGCTATTTCTTTTTTTGTAACGCCATTATTTTTAGCATTTTGCAAATGATAAATTAAAGAATTATCCACAATTCCCATAGAAATCAAAGAAACTACTGTAATAATACTTCTTGTCTTTAAATCAATATCTTGATTGTTCCAATTTTCACCAAATAAAATATCATCATTGTAATGAGCAAAATCAGGCGCAAAATCTCCTAATTGAGTTCTTCCTGCAGTTTGTGTAATTTTTTTCATATTAGCTCCTTAAACATTTTTACCCATTTCATAAGCCTCTTTTAAAACAGGCATATTTTCGATAGCTCCAACTTCATAAACCCCAAGGCCTTTTATAACACCTTTTAGACTAACACCGCCATGACAAGCAATCCAGCCTTTTAGTCCAACTATCGTGCCATCAATAGCGCTTGGATGATTTTCAGCAGCGCAAGCCAATAAATACACTTCCTTAAACTTATTATCAGCTCCATATAATGGATTAGATCTATCAATCATAGCCTTCATTTGACCTGACATATTATAGTAATAAACAGGAGTTGCCCAAACAATAACATCAGCGTTTTTCATCTTTTCAATTACATCATTTGCATCATCATTGATCACGCATTTTCGAAGTCCGGAACATGCCATACAACCCTTACAGAAAGATATTTTTTTATCGCAAAGATATACAATTTCAGCTTCATTCCCATTACTTAGTGCACCTTTTTCAAATTCTTGAGCTAGTCGATTAGAATTGCCGTTTTTTCTTGGACTTGTAGCTATAATTAAAACTTTTTTTGCCATATCTACTCCTTTTTAAATATATTTTATAATTCTTGCCGGATTTCCCGCTACAATAGCATTTTTAGGAACATCTTTAACAACAACAGAACCTGCGCCAATAATTGCATTATCATTAATTGTAACCCCTGGAAGAATGGTAGAATTAGAGCCTATCCAGACGCTTGAGCCGATTTTTACTTTTTTTGGTATCATAGATGCTCTTTTATTTGGATTAAAATCATGGTTCAAGGTAGCAATTACAACGCTATGCCCAATTAAAACATTATCCCCTATTTCAATTCCTGCTTGGTCTTGAAATTTACAACAGGAATTAATAAAAACATTTTTTCCGACAGTAATATTAATAGCACAATCACTATAAAAAGGCGGAAATAATTTAAAACTCTCATCAACTTTTTTATCTATCAATCGCGAAAATAGCTCTCTTATTTCATCTTGCGTATGATATTTATTATTTAATTCCATTGTGATTTTTCTTGCTTCTTCGCTTAAAGTGTGGAATTTTTCATACACTATTGAATTTTCATCAATATAATTAGCGCTATTCATAAATTCTAAAAATTCAGCATTATCCATTTTAAAATCCTTTTATTGAGTACAATAACTCAACTAAATTTTTCTATGTATTTAATTATATCAAATTTTTTCTTCATTGAATTATATGTCATTCTTCTTATTGCATATTTTAAAGATAATACATATTTTTAAAAAATATATTATCCAACTAAAACTAAACTAAAAAACTAGCTCATATCATCAAGACAAACCAAAACTAAAGCAATAATATATAAACACACAAAAAAGGAGAAAAAATATGGATATGTTTTGTTATCAATGCGAACAAAGTGTTCCTAAAAAAGGCTGCACAATTCAAGGAGTATGCGGTAAAAAAGCAGATACTGCAAATCTTCAAGATGAATTAATTAATGCTTTAGTTGAGCTTGCAATATGCAGTGATAAAACCCCTCAAAATACAAATTTATTAATGGATGGATTATTTATTACTATCACAAATGTTAATTATGATAATGAAGCTATAAAAGAATTTATAAACAAAGTTAAACAGAATATAAATTGTGATTTTAAATTTGATATTAAAAAAATCTGGAATGAAGAAAATGAAGACATTAAAAGTTTAAAATCATTAATTTTATTCGGTCTAAAAGGAATAGCCGCATATTATCATCATGCAAAAGTTTTAGGATATTCAAATGATGAAGTAAATGATTTTTTCTATGAAGCACTGCAAGCACTAGCAGAAGAATTATCAATCGAAGAATTGATTGATTTAGTCTTAAAAACAGGAAAAATAAATCTAAAATGCATGGAATTATTAGATAGTGCAAACACAAAGACTTTTTCAAATCCGGAAGTTAAAGAGGTTACAACAAACATCGAAAAAGGTCCATTTATTATTGTAACAGGACACGACTTAAAAGATTTAGAATTATTATTAGAACAA
Organism: Candidatus Gastranaerophilales bacterium; assembly: GCA_944325165.1. Classification (GTDB taxonomy): domain Bacteria; phylum Cyanobacteriota; class Vampirovibrionia; order Gastranaerophilales; family Gastranaerophilaceae; genus RUG14156. The sequence goes on along the minus strand of CALUZF010000005.1, from coordinate 6,187 downwards.
ACAAAAGATAAAAATATTAATATCTATACCCATGGAGAAATGCTTCCAGCACATTCCTATCCAAAATTAAATAAATATAAGCACTTAAAAGGAAATTTTGGCACAGCTTGGCAAAATCAGCAAATAGAATTTGATAATGTCCCAGCTCCGATATTATTCACGACAAATTGTATAATGCCGCCAAAAGAAAGCTATAAAGATAGAGTTTTTACAACATCAGTTGTTGGATATCCCAATGTTATTCATATAGATGATAAAAAAGATTTTACGCCCGTTATTAAAAAAGCACTTGAACTTAAAGGATATGATGAATATAAAAAAATGACAGGTATTAATGGTGGAGATAAATTATTAGTAGGTTTTGGACATAAAAGCGTATTAAGCCATGCAAATAAAATAATAGAATTAATTAAATCTAAAAAAATTAATCATATTTTCCTAATTGGGGGATGTGACGGTGCTAAGATAGGAAGAAATTACTATAGCGAATTTGCAAAATTAACTCCAAAAGATTCTATTATTCTTACTTTAGCTTGTGGAAAATACAGATTTAATGATTTAAATTTAGGCGATATTGAAGGCATACCAAGAATTTTAGATATGGGTCAATGCAACGATGCATATTCAGCAATAAAAGTTGCAAATGCATTAGCCGAAGCTTTTAATTGTTCAATAAATGAACTACCGCTAAGTTTTATCTTATCTTGGTATGAACAAAAAGCCGTATGTATTTTATTAACGCTTTTATATCTTGGTATTGAAAATATAAAACTCGGACCAAGCTTACCTAATTTTATTTCCCCTAATATCTTGAATTTATTGGTTGATAAATATAAAATAAAACCTATAACAACACCAAAAGAAGATTTAGAGGAAATATTAAAAAATGAGCAAAATCATTAATTTGAAAGACATTGAATACTTAGAAAATATTAATAAAAAATTAGTATTTAATAATAACAACAGCTCACTTACTCTAATTGCATTTAAATCAGGACAAGAAAGACAACTTCATTGTGATAAAGAAGATGAAGTAGCACAAATTATAGAAGGTGTTGCCGATATAACTATCGGCAACACAATTCATAGATTAAAAGCAGGAGAGATGATTGTAATGCCTGCAAAAACTCCACATGGATTGAAAGCAATAGAAAATACAAAAATGCTTCTTTTAAGACCAATACACACTCATGAATAAAACAGAAGAAAAATTTTATTATAGTTCACCAATAGGAATATTTGAATTTAAAACTTATGAAAATAAATTGGTATCCCTAAAACCAACTGAAAAAATCGATTTATCTTCAAAAGAAAATGAATTATCTCAAAAAATTAAAACACAGTTGGATGAATATTTTTCAAACAAAAGAAAAAATTTTGATATACCAATTTTATTAAAAGGAACACCTTTTCAAAAAAATGTTTGGCAGGAATTAAGAAAAATTCCACACGGCAATACATCAAACTATCAAGAAATAGCAAACAAAATCAACAATAAAAATGCTCAAAGAGCAGTTGGAAATGCTTGCAATAAAAATCCAATTTTAATTATAATTCCATGTCATAGAGTTATACCAAAATCAGCTAAATTAGGTGGTTTTGCTTACAATGATAAAATTAAAAAATTTTTGTTAAAGCTAGAAGGTAACGTTTTTTAATTTTTCATATCTTTCTTCCAAAAGTTTTAATCTGATTTTATCTTTATTTAACATCATTTCATGAAACTCTAATTTATTTCTTTGCCACATCAATTCAAACTCTAGCGCTTTTTGTAATGACTTTAGAGGATTTTTATTTAAAACTTCAGATCCAAAAATTACTTTTCTTGTTTCAAACCTAGATAAATAAGGTATTTTTTTAAAAAATTCCAAAGATAGCGCTGAAACATTACCCCCAACAACAAAATCCTTGTTGTATTTTTTCATTTCAGAAGATATATCAATAGCGATATTAAAAATTTCATCACTATCGACTTTATCTTTTGATAACCCCATAGAACCTGTCATATCACTTCTTCCAAGGGCAATACCATCAATTTTACAAAACTCAGAAGAATTGATAATATCATCTAAGTTTTTAAAACCGGAAATTGTTTCAATATTAATTAAAAATTTGATTTGATTTCTTTCTTCTTGAGGAAAAACAAAGTCAATTGCTTGCGTGTATTTTTTAAGTGCATAGCTCGATTCTATCATTGGTGCAACAATAGTGCTTGCTCCGATTGCTCTTGCATCATACATATCTTTAATTGCTTCGCAACCGCCTATTTTTATCGTTAAATCAAGACCTGCTTTTGTTACAATTTCTTTTAATCTTAATGCTTCTTCTAGCCTTGTTCCTTCGGCTTCAAATTCTGCTTTTATGCTCTCAACACTGTGATTTTCTCGCAAATCTACAAGTATATCAAGCATTTTTGCTTCTAGTATGTTCATAAATAACCTCTTGTTTGAAAATATTATACAACAAAGCTATCAAATAACTTTGATAGCTTTGCAAATTCTTTATATCTAAATTATTTTTTAGGTGTCATATTTATAAATGGAATCGAATTTCCCATCATATATTCAGGCAATTTTCCATCCCATTTTTGCACTGCTTCATATTCAACAAGAGCTTTATTTTGAGTTAGAGCAGTAGCTCTTATCTGCATTGATTTTGCTTCAGCTTGCGCTGTAATTAATTTTTGTTTTGCTTCTTCTTCAACTTGAACAGTTTTATTTTTAGCTTTTAGGGCTTCTTGTTCTGCTGTAACTTTCGATTCAATAGCTCTTTCAAATACTTCAGAATAATTAATATCAATTATTTGAAATGAAGTAACATTTATATATTTCTTTTCTAATTGGGTTTGCAATTTATTTAAAATATCAGCAGTCGCAGTCGCTCTATTTGCAACTAAATCTTGAGCATTCCATTTACCTATAACATCTTTAATATTACCTTCAATAGCAGGTATTAAAATTGTATCAACATAATTCATACCAACTAATCTATACATCTCATGAACATGTTGAGGCATAAGGTTGTAGTTTACAACATAGCTTATTTTTGCTTGCTGAATATCTTTTGTATAAACTTCAGTAGGAGTAGAAAGTTTTTGAGTTTTTACATTCATAACTTTTATTTTTGAAATAAAAGGCGTAACAAAATGAACACCTTCGGCGTAACTTTGAGGAGAAACTCTGCCAAGGGTAACTTTAACTCCTCTTTCACCTACTCCAACTATGGCAATAGGATTGCAAAAAACTATAAAAATTATAAATAAAATTACTATTGCAACAATTAAACTACTTTTATCTTTTGTCATATTATATCCTTTTTTAAATTAAACCTATAATCGCAAAAACAACATAAACGGCTATTATAAACAAAGCAAAGCCTATAAAAAAATTTAAAATTTGTTTGCCATATTTTTCATATAAATTAACTCCGCTAAAAAAACCGACTAATGTTAATACAAGATTAACAACAAGGGCGAAAGCCAATATTAATAATAATATTCTTATAGCCATATTTTTTCCTTAATCGTTATAATAATTTATCTTGTTTGAAATTTCATCCTATTATTGTCTTATTTTCAAAATGTTACAAAATAGCTATAATTCATATTTTTTGTTAATATTTAATTAAGAAACAAGGAGATAATTTTGGAAAAATTAACGCTGGATACGGTTTATGATGCTAAAAATGTATTATCTAAAATTGCAAGAACAACAAGCCTCACACATTCAAATTTCTTAAGTGAAAAAAATAATGTTTATCTAAAAACAGAAAACCTGCAATTAACAGGCTCATTTAAGTTAAGAGGTGCATATTATAAAATTTCAAAATTATCCGATGAACAAAAACAAAAAGGCGTTATAGCTTGCTCTGCTGGAAACCACGCACAAGGTGTCGCTCTTGCAGCTAAAGAAAAAGGCATAAAAGCAACAATTTTTATGCCACTTACAGCCCCTATTTCAAAAGTTGAAGCAACAAGAAGCTATGGAGCTGAAATTAGACTCATAGACGGCGTTTATGATGATGCTTATCAAGAAGCTATAAAATATCAAAAAGAAACAGGCGCAACCTTTATTCATCCTTTTGATGATAACGATGTTATAGCAGGACAAGCAACAATTGCTCTTGAAATTTATGAACAATTAAATGATGTCGATGCTATTGTCGTTCCTATCGGCGGAGGCGGTCTTATTTCTGGAGTTGCCTCAACCATCAAACAAATTAAACCAACTTGCAAAGTTTATGGTGTACAAGCAAAAGGCGCTGATTCAATGTATGAATCACATAAAGCAAAACAAAGGATTGAACTAAACCAAGTTAACACATTTGCTGATGGTACTGCGGTTAAATTACCAGGGGAATTAACTTATAAATATTGCGAAGATTATGTTGATGAAATTGTTTTAGTTGAAGAAGATGAACTTGCAAGTGCTGTTTTAACTTTAATTGAAAAAGAAAAAATGATTTCAGAAGGCTCTGGAGCATTACCTGTTGCAGCAGTAATGTTTGATAAAATTCCTCTAAAAGGCAAAAATATCGTATGCCTTGTATCGGGCGGAAATATAGATGTAAATATATTATCCAGAGTAATTAACAAAGCATTAGTTAAAACAGGCAGAATTTCATATTTAACTATAGAATTATTAGATAAACCAGGTCAATTAAGAGATGTTAGCACAATCATTGCAAACCATGGCGCAAATGTTATAAGAGTAAGACATAATCAAGGCGGAAAAGGCCCCGATATAAATGAATGTTATTTAAATATAGTTATAGAAACAAGAAATTTTGAACATTTTAAAACAATAATAAATGCACTTAAAGAAGCAGGATATCACAAAATAACAACAAAGGAATAAAAATGAAAGAAATAATCTATACAAAAAATGCACCAGAACCCGTTGGCCCATATTCTCAAGCAATAAAAGTAAACGGTTTTTTATATTGCTCTGGTCAAATTGCAATTGACCCAAAAAATAATCAATTTATTGATGGCAATATAGAAGAACAAACTCTTCAAGTTATGAAAAATATTGAAGCAGTTTTAAATGAAGCAGGATACAATTTTAATGATGTTATAAAAACAATGTGTTTTTTAGATGATATGAATAATTTTTCAGCATTTAATGAAATTTATGCAAAATATTTTACATCAAAACCTGCTCGCTCTTGCGTAGAAGCAAAATTACCTAAATGTGCTAAAGTTGAAGTAGAAATTATTGCTTATAAAAATTAATCCAATAAGCTATAAGGATTAATCGGCGCTTTTTGCTCTATACTGCCACTTTCCATTTCATCTAATAAAGATGTATCTAAGAAAAACCCAGCAGGAGCTCCAAGATTAGAAAAATTAATTTTATTATTTCTTTCTTCTTCTTGGCTTTTATTGGCAATTTCTGATATAACATCTTCAAATGTATTTTCATAAGCATCTTGAGCATTAAATGTTGAAGTAGAGCTTGTTCTTATATCGGTATCTAACTGTAAAAATTGAGCCGTATTCATTGAAACATTATCAATCATAAAAAACCTCTTTTAATAAATAATACCTTGATAAAAATATCAAGATATTGGTGAATTGTGACTATTTAATTAAAGCTTGAATTTCTTTAAAATTAGGATGTTTTGAACTTTTTAAAAACTCAAATAAAACCATTTCTAAAGTAGTAATTTTAGCGCCTTTTTGTCGCATAAGCTCAAGAGAAGTTTCATAATTTAATTGAGCTCTTGAAGCACAGCAATCAGCTACAACATAGACATTATGCCCTTCATCAAGCAAATCTAAAACTGTTTGATAAACACAAATATGCGTTTCAATTCCAAATATAATAATATTTTTCTTTAAGTCAAAATGAAATTCCGGTGTTCTAAGTGCAGAAAATGTTGTTTTTTCAATTGTTTTAAAATCAGCAATTTCTTTTATAGAATTAATGGTAGAGCCCAATCCTTTTGGATATTGCTCTGTGATTATTGTATCAACATTTAAGATATTGGCTGCTTTCATTAATTTTGTTGTATTTTGGGCAATAATATCAGAATTTGACAACATATTTACTAATTTTTCTTGTATATCAATACATATAACTGATGAATTTTCGCAATCAAACATAATAAATCTAACTCCCTAAGTTAAAATTATTATTCTCGAATTTTAAATAAAATAAATCATATATCAGTATGGTTTTAAAAG
>CALUZF010000004.1 GCA_944325165.1 Candidatus Gastranaerophilales bacterium | reverse complement strand
GATGAACTTGATTTAAAAATTAAAGCAAAAAAAGAGGCTGTTGAATTAGAAATTAAAAAAGCTAAAGAAGCAGAAGAACTAGCAAAAAAACAAGCCCAAGAGGCAAAAGAAGCGCAAGAAGCTGCAGCAAAAGAAGCGCAAGAAGCTGCAGCAAAATTAGCCAAGGAAAATGAAGAAAAATTTTATGAATTAATTGGAAAACCAAATGTAACTATTGATGAACTAAGAAAAACCGATATAAGCTCTTTGACGCCTGAACAGGCAGAAATATTGAACAAAAAAATACAAATACTTGAAGATACAGCACAAGCCGAAAAAGCATTTAAAGATAGAGCAAGAAAAACCATACCATCTGAAGAAGAAAGAATGAAAGAATTATCAGAATTATGTTCATCCGATAGTAATCTATACAAAGTATTGGAAAAACAATACAAAGACGAAAATATATATTTGGATATGTTGTGGCATGGTACTGACGAATATAAAAAATTAGTTACAAAAAATGCGATAATTTCTCTATCACCTAGAGATAGAATTAATTTTAATAAAGCGAAGGAATTATTTGATCAAAATGGAATAACCTACACTGATGCAGATATAGTCAATCAACTAGGAAATATGCACAATAAAGCAATAGAAGGATTGCACGATATAGTAGACTATAATAAAATTTCAACAGCTAAAAATACTGCATTAAGAGAAGGTATAGAGCCAGATTTTGAATGTAGAGTATTAGACAAAGTAATAGAATTATCAGAACCACTAGAAACCGGACAAACATTTTATAGAGGTGTTTCTAGTGTAGGTAAAGTATCAGGTAGTTGTGAAGAACTTAATGATGCATTTATTGATAGATTAATAAATTCAGAAACAGGAGATATTATTTCTGATAAAGGATACTCGTATTTCTCTACAAATGCTGATACTTTAGAAATATACGCAAATAATAAAGGCAAGAAAAATGCAAGAATGATAATACAAGTGCCAAAAGGTGCAAAAGTAAAACTTGGAAAAAATGCTCTTAAAGATGGAAAAGAAGGTATTTTTCCAAGAAATGCACAATTCAAGGTAATTGAAAAAGCTAAAATGGTTAATGGCGTTCCTGAGATTGTTTTAGAATATATAGTTCCTTAATGTTTGTTTAAAACTTTATAATATAAAATCAAGTGATTTTAATTTGATACATAAAAAATCCCTCTTTAAAGAGGGATTTAATTTATAAATGGAGGAGGATCTGGGATTCGAACCCAGGGGACACTCGCATGCCCGACGGTTTTCAAGACCGCTCCGATCAACCACTCCGGCAATCCTCCGAAAAGTTACTTTACTATAATAACTGAAAAATATATTATGTAAAGTACTTTTTTAAATTTTATTTAGAAACAGGATTATTTAGTTGTTTTACAACTTTATCTGTTAAATCAATACCGCCATAAAATACAACTGTTTTTTCAATAACTGTTGTAACTTTTGAAGTCATTGCAACTTGTTTAATTGCATTTTTAATTGCAGCGTCAATTTCAGCTTCTTTCTTTTCTTTTAATTTCAAATAAGCTTCTTGTTTTTTAGCCAATTCTTTAGCTACATTTTCTTCAAAATTTTTACGTTCTAAAGGAGTTGAAAGTTTTTTGTATTCTCTTTCCTTATCCAAGCTATATCTTTGAATTTCTGCATATTTATCAGAAATTTCATTTGATACAGTTTTAACTTTTGTGTAATTGTCGACAATCTTGTCAAAATCAACTACACCAATAACTTCTGCATTTGCTGCACCAAAAATCAAAAATAATGTTGCGCCTAAAAATAATAATTTTTTCATTCAATTCTCCTTTTTGTAAAAAATTATAGCACAAGTTTATTTATTTAGTATAATTTTAGCATAATATTTTATTAAGGTAAAAAATGAGTAGAGATTATCAAAAAAGAAACTCAAAGGAATATAACTTTTTTAGAGGAATTTTTCAGTGGATAACTTGCAATCTTGTTTACGGGCTATATTATAGAATTGCTTTCGGCTTAAGAGTTGAAGGTCAAGAAAACGTTCCTAAAAGAGGCATGCTGATTATAGCATCAAACCATGTTAGCGCAATTGACCCTTTTTTAGTTGTTCATGCTGTTAAAAGAAATATTGCTTATATGGCAAAGGTTGAGCTTTTTGAAAAAAAGATAGCAAGATTATTTTTAAATCTATTAGGTGCTTTTGCAGTAGATAGAAATAAATTATCTGTTTCAACCATTAAAACAGTGCTTGGCTTAAAAGACACAAATTGGTGTCTTGGCATATTTCCCCAAGGAACAAGAGAACGTGATGGCAATATGGATAATATTAATAAAGGCTTTGCAAGTTTTGCAAAAACCTTAAAATGCGATATATTACCTGTTTCAATCACGGGTGTAACAAAGGATCAGCGAAAACTTTTTAAAAGTCACATGAAAATAAAAATCGGTAAACCTATACCATATAGCAATAACATAGATGAAATGATTAACCAATGGAGTGAGAGAATAATTGAACTGTCGGAGGGAAAAAGATAATGAATATCAAAAATATCAATTTTGCGCAAAAAAAAGCTAAAGACTTTAATTTTTTAACAAGATTATATCAATATTATTCATTATATATTCTGTTTTTTCCAATATTTGGATTTTTGTTTTATAAATTTAAAATTAAAAGAAATGAAAATTTAGACAAAAAAAAGCTATATATCATAGCTCCAAATCATGTCTCATATCTAGATGTTTTTATAGTTAATCATACTATGGGCATGCCGTTAGCATATATGGCAAAGCAAGAATTATTCAGAATTTCAACCAAATTACAAAGATATGTAGCAAGAAATATATATAGACTTGGCGCTTTTGCAGTTAACAGAGAAAAAGTTAGCGTATCAACCATAAGAACAACAAAAGAAGTATTCAAAGCAAAATATAATCTATGTATTTTTCCTCAAGGGGGAATAAGAAAAAATAGAGTAATTGAAAATATTAATAGTGGTTTTATCTATTTTGCAAAATCAAACAAAGTAGACATTATCCCTGTTGGAATTTCAGGCCTTGAAGAATACAATTGGAAACCATTAAAGAAAAAAGAAATTAATATAAATGTAGGTGAACCAATTTCATGGGAACTTGATGAATGTGAAATTTTGTCAAAATGGTGTGAACAAATCGCGCAACTAACCGGTTATAAAAATTTACAAAAATAATAGGCAATTTTTCAGCTTCAGCAGTTTTATAAAAAGGCAAATACTGATAAGGTGATAATTTTGTCTGTTAATAGTCCTATACAATATTCAAATCTAGCAAAAGCATTAACGCATTTAAAGGATCCTAATGCCCTAACGGGTACGGTTCTAATTGAAGTGCCTGCAGATATAGGAAAAGCATATAACGGCTATAAAAGAGGCGGAATAATTGAGGGTTCTGAAAAATTTAGAAGAGAAGTTATGTCTGCAGCTGTATGGCTTTGCGGTATTCCTTTATTTAATAAATTAGGGAATATGATTTGTGAAAAAATATTCAAATTACCAATGGATATTGACTATTCAAACGCAAAAGAGGGGCGAGATGCAATTAGAGATTCGATTGAATACTTAGCCGAAAAGACGAAATCATGCAATTTAAATGTTGATGATTTGAAAAAATATGCAGATAAAATTGAAATAAAAAATGTCGAAAAAACAATTAAAAATGTAAAAATTGCAAAACAAGCAATCTCGATAGGTGCATGGGCTCTTAATTGTATATTAATGGGAATAGTCTTGCCAAAATTAAATCAAAAATTGACAGCAGAAAAAATGGAAAAAATTAAAAAAGCAAAACAAGAGCACAAAAATAAAAGAACATCTCTTAAAGATTTTGCAAATGAAGCTAAAAAAGAAAAAGAAATCTCATTTAAAGGGCTTGCAATAGGTAATATTGCAGACAAATTTACATACGGAATAAATAACAATAACCGTTTCAGACTAATATCTACAGATGTTCCGATGATAATTGGAAGATGCGCAACTGCAAGAAATAAATATGAGGCATTTGAAATATTTATGATAGATACGGCTGCAATATTTTTCTATAACTTCTGCACAGGAAGCGTTGAAAAGCTTTTGAGAAAAACATTCAAAACACCAAGCATAAATGCAAAAATAGCCGAAAATATAGCAAATACGGACAAAAACAAATTAAAAGAAGCAATACAGACTGCAATGGATAACAATAGTCAATTCAATCTAGAATCATTCTTTGCAAATGATATTGTAGAAGAAATATATAAACAAGGCACAAATGGCAGATACGGCAAAATAAACAGATTTGTTAAAAACACTGAACTATCAGACATTGATGACAGTATTAAAAAATTCCTAAAATATGTTGGAAATTCAAGCAAAATATTTAACGGTGATTCAATTAATACTGAGGAACTTTTAAAAGCAGTTAAAAAAATGAATATTAAAAATACGGCATTTTACGGCATTGGCACAGCTGCAAGCTTTATAGGTCTTGGCATGCTTGTACCTAAAATCGCGTACTTTATTACAAAGAAAATAACAGGAAAAAGCGGTTTTGTAGGCGTAGAAGAAACAAACAAAAAGCAATGTTAATATTTGTTAAAATCGTATATACAAAAAAGCAATAGAACCCCAAAAAAATACTTTAAATAAACATATAGGAAAGTGTGTTTATAAAATTAGTAGGTTAGAATGGGTTTTTTAGAGCGAATTGGCTTAAAAAAAGCAACAAGCCAAAATAGTGAAAATAATACTAGTGCTACATCTCCATATCAAAAATACTTTGAAGTACATAATTTGAATATGGGAAGTTTAGCGCATGATATTGATATATCGAAAGCTCTTGAAGCAAATAAAAAATTTGCAACGAGCATTGATTTTAACGAAGCAAATCTTGCACTTATTCAGCCTGTTCGCTTTATTAGAAAATATGTAAATGAAAGTACAATCAAAAAAGCGATTAAAATCAATCCCAATATAACAAAAATTATTAAAGAAAATAATTTAAATCCAGAATTCAATTATGAAAATGTATATTCGATTATCATGTCGCATTTAATCCCGACTTGTAAAACAGCACAAAAATTATATTGCAACATGGGACATAATAAAAATGAAATTACATACTTATATCTTGCTCAAGCAGCACTTTTACATGATATAGGCAAAGGTTTTATACCAAGTGACATTTTAAATAAAAAAGGTAAATTAACACTAAAAGAACGAGCAATAATCGAACTTCACAATCAATTAAGCTATGAAATATTAACTACAACGGATTTAAATCCAAAAGTTGCACAATTAGCCTATGAGCATCATGACTATGAAAAAAAAGTTAAAAGAAACCATGAAAATCAAGCTCTAACAATATCTGATGTATATTGTGCACTAAAAGAAGATAGACCTTATAAAAAATCCCTAAATGATATATGTGCAAAAATGATTCTTTATGATATGGGGACAAAAGGAAGTTTCGACAGTCAATATATAAATTATTTAAATATATAACTCCTATATAACTAACTACAAAAAAACTCTGCGATTGCAGAGCTTTTTCTTTTTTATTTGATTTTTAAAATTTGCATTCTATTATTATTTTTATTATAAGAGATATGCACCCATTTATCATATTCATTTATTAACTGATCATAGCAAATATTAGAACTTTTAATTCTTTCAATAATTTCAACGGGCTTCATATTTTTAATTATAAAATCAGCAGCGCAACCATTTAAATGCTGAGAATTAATTGAACCGCCAACAAGCTTATTTAACTTTTGACATCTATAACCCGATGTCACGACAATAGGCAAATTAAATAATTCTCTAGCAGGCTGCATACAATTTATTATTAAATCCAAAATATTATCCATAGAATTAATATCCGGCATATTATTAATTTTATTTTTGATTGCAGTATCCGAATTAATAAATTCAGAAATTTTAAAATTAATCTTCATTATCTTCTTTCATTTTTTCTAAAACCAAGTCCATTTTTGCATCAAGACGAACAAGCAAGTCTCTATCTTTATTAATTGTTTCATAGATAATATTTCTACACTTTTCACAATCATCTTTTGTGCGATATTTTGTAGAAATCAACCAATCAACACTTTTAAAAACACCAACTAAAGCACCTGTTGCAAGAATAGAATAATAAGCTATATCAGAATAGTCAACCATCACCACCCGCAAAATTTTTGATAATTATCAACACTATGTTTAATCATCCATCTGTTAAATGCATTGACTTTTGAAACATATAAAAGTCTTTCAAAAACACAAGTTGAAAAATATCTGTCATTATCTATATAATTATGGTTTTCACATAATACATCATGAATTAAAGATGGAATTAAAAATTTATTATCAGTTTTAGAACCGATTAATCTCCAAAACATCCTTGGTATTGTAGCTCCATCCCAACAATAATTTTTATTAATTATAAAATTATAATTTTTTTCTTTTTTTAAATCACAAAGATTAACACTTAAATCAGACAAATTTATAAAAGGTTTATTGATTATATCATCAATTTCATCATCTGAAGAAATAGGAGTAATATATCTCATAACAACTTTTGGTATTTTATCAAAATTAATAATAATTTCATTATCCTGATACCAACAAATGCTCATAATTACCATCCTCAAAAAAATCATTTAATTGTTGAGAGCTAAACCCTAAAAGATTTCCAACTATATCAATATAAGGATTACCTCTATAAAAATTATTTGCCTTAAGCTCAATTTTTAATGCTTTAATATCAACTTGGGGATTTCCATCTTCTGATAATGGTTGAGCTTCTAAAAAAGCAATAATATCATCAAAATCCATGCCGCGAGCTTTATATATTGCACGCTCTACATCGGCACTCGTTAAATAAAGCATTGCTATTCTTTGCGCTTCAATTTGCGCTTGTTTTTGTTCATATTCTTCAGTGTTATCTATTACTTCATCACCGACTAATTTTTCATAAGATTCAAGTGCATATAATGCAGTGTCTGTTTCTTCAATTATTAATCCTTGATTGTGATTATATTCAACAATAAAATTCGCTCTTTGCTCATCAGTATATGGTTTATCTAATTTATAACTCATAACTCCTCCTAACTTACATACCCACAAGCTATCCAATCAATTCTGGAAACTCCAGAAAAACAATAGGATTCAAAAGAAGATTTTGATTTAGACCAAATTTCACCAGCTAATCCTGTAGGATAACTGCCACTAGCAACATTGGTAGAATTTTTTCTTTGCACAACTAAAGAATAATTTGTATTTGGATAAGATACCAACAACGATACTGACACTTCTTTATTTGATGAAATCGAAACAGCAACCGAACTTCCTTGTTCTAAAAAACCATCAGACCATTTTCGATACCATGAAGCACCTTTTTTATAAGTTTGAACGATATAAGCCTTAATCAAACTCTTATCAAATTTTTTATCTACTTCATCCAAAATATACCCAACATCGGTAATTTCTGTATTTTCAAGAGCATTTGCAACTTTAAAATATAAATTTGAAGCGTTTGTGCTATTTGAATTAACGGAAGTTTGAGGAGTATAAAATACAAGCTCATCTTGATCTACTATCCAATATGCAGGATAATTAGAAACATCATCAATATCGTCTATATCTAAAACTTTAATTCCCGAAGGATTTGTACCATTTCGCGCATTAATTAAAGTAGAATAACAAGATTGATAAATCAAAGATGAACATTTTGTATTTGCCTTAACCCAAGAAGGATTATTCGGTACAAAATCAAAACACATTGCAGCAAACATAGGAAGTGTATCATTTGTACTTGTAGTCATATCAACTACAGTAGTTTGCGCATTTTGTACAACAGTGTTACCTACACAATAATACAAAATTTTTGCATTATCTTCATTTGAAGCAAATTGAGATGTGTCAATATTAAACGATAAAAAAGTTTTATTTCTTGGAAGCAATATTCTTTCATTTTGCGTATCAATACCATAAAAATTTGCACTATCATAAGTATTAAGCCAATTATCGATAAATGTTTTATTAGTAATATCAAAAAATTTATGGCCATTTGCATTTTCATAAATATTTATATTATTTCCAGATAAGGTTAATTGTTTTTGAGTTGCATTATTTTTTTGAGAAATACAGCTATCATAAAAATCAGGATAATCTGAGGCATTTACATAAGAACCTTGCGGCGCCCAGCCCATAGTTTCAATATCATTTAAAATATAATCTGAAACTCTCATATCAAATAAATTATGTTTAAACATCCCGCAAGAAAGTATTTCGTCTTTAACATCTTTGGTTTCTTGTAAAATTTCTTGAGCGTTATCTTTTGCACTTTGAGCAGCTTCAGATGCACTGATTGCTTGTTCTTTATTTAAAATAGCTGTATTAGCTGATGAACTTGCACTTATATTTGCTTCATTTATAGCTTCCATTAAATCTTCAGGAGTGTTATCCGAACATTCCTCAACTTTAACACATAAACTTATTTTTCTTTTTAAGATTTGAATCAAACGAGTTAAATAATCAAATGAATATTCTAAAGACTCTAAATTTAATAAAGAACTATTGTTAAATTCAGTTTCTTGAGAAACAGGAATATCTAGCTCAATAGAAAGTTTTTGATTTTCATTTAAAATTTCATAATTTGAGCCCTCAATAGGAAAAGTAATATATCCACCATTAGTATTTTTAATATCAGAAATAGTATAATCAATGTCACATTCAAGAAGATGTTTGACATTATTTTCATCAAACAAATACACTTTTAATTGCGACTCATCATCAATATAAAAATTAAAATCAAAAACTGTAGATGTATTATTACCTATATAATTATTCACAGGTGAAATATCGTATATCAAAATTATTTTCTCCTTTACTAAAATAAAATAATTTATAATCTTTATTATTAATATCTAAGACATTAAAACCGTATGTTTTAAGCCAATTTAAAGAGCCAAAATTTGTTTTAAAAATAAAATTATATAAAAGCTTATACTCGTTTTTAAAAAAAATAATTTTTTCTTTAATATATTTATATAAATTTATTCTGTTATTCTTAATCTGATTGCTTGACAACAACCAAACCCTTGCAATACTTTTGTTATAATCAATGCAATATGCTCCACCCAAAGCCAACGGCTTAAAATCATCAGTTAATAAAAAATATGTATAATGATTATTATCAAGACAAACATTATAAAATTCTTCTAAAGAGTTATCCTTATAAACTTGTTTAAATTCCAATAGATCAGGCTCTCTTAAATCATTTACAAATTCAAAAAGAAGTTTTTTTGTAGGCTTTATTTCAATCATAATTTTTCAACCTCTTGCAGAGATATTGTTGTTGAAATATCTAAAATACAAAGAGGAAGTGGAAATTTTTGTATTAAAGTTACACTTTCTTCTTTTGAAGGATTAGAAAGAGGGCAAAATTCGACATTCTTTGAAAAAAGTTTTTTAGGATTATTGACACTTTCAACACTTCTTGAATTTTGAAAAATAGTGCCATTATCATTTAAAATAAAAAAATCTTCTCTTGAATTATATATTTTAACTTCCACCTTATTGATTAATTTTTCAATTCCTAAAGTACCTTGAGCTTCGATATTTAAAGTTTCAAGTACAAATTCATAAGGTAAGCCTATAACTATATTTTTAGCCTTATAGGGAAGCTCTACCACACCATTTGAGCTGACAGTCAAATTTTCAACAACGCCATAATCCAACAGCGCATTAACATTTTCATTAGCAAGATGTTCTAAACCGCTAATAGTGTCAACTTCTTGTTCAAAATTAACGGCAAGTGCGCTATCTAAGAAAAAAGCGTTTTCAAGAGAGCTAAGCGTTCTTGATTTAAACCTTTCAATATACCTTATTTCTTGATTGTTAATTATTCTTTTTATAACAAAATATGCAATATCTTCATTATTTTCTCTAACAACGCTGACACTTTCAAAAGAGCCTTTGGTTGTATGTTTATGCCATGCGGAAATTTTTTGCTTAGGATTATATGTTAGTGCATTTATAGTGCCATCATCCATAACGCACCACAAAATACGATAAGGCTCTTTAGAATAAGACATATCGATAATTTTTTTACCTTCAAACAAATGATTTGAAAACAATGTCAATTCTTCGCCATCATAAGAATCAGATAAATAATTATATCCTAAATCACGAACAATATTGCCTCCGGACTGTACAAACAAAACCATAGAACCAGAAATAACAGGTTTAATTTTGGATGAGCCATAATAAGATTGCATATTAGATACAGGCGATGGATTTGCGCAAAATACGCCATCAGTACCATTTACCGTCCATTCGGCATTTGTTGTCATGACAATTAAATCATCAAAAGGAATTAAATGCTGAATTACATTTGCAACGTTATCATAAATCGACATGGTTACAGAATCAGTTGCATTTAAAGGGCGTGAAATATTAAAGTTTTTATTTGAACCGCTTTGTGTCGCCCAAAAAGTTTGAGGAGAAGAATCAGATGCTGCAAAAATTTTTCTTTGTTGATAATAACAAACGCACGATGGATTTTCATTTTCAAACGGGTTATTTGAAGTTGGAGCACAACTTGATAAATCTGGTTCTATATTATTATCTCTAAAAGAATTAGTACTTGTAGTTCCGACATATCCAAATATTCCATTAACTGCCCTATAAACATTATATTCAAGTGCATTTGCAACTTTTGTCCAAGATATATCAATATACTCTGATGTTGTCCAATAAGCTTCTAAGTGCCCTACAACACTAACAGTTGCGCTTCTTGGACTTTCCTCATTTGTATTTTTATCAACCGCACAAACAACATATTTATATGTTGTTGTATTTGATGTGGTAGAACCTGTATATTTAGCACTCAAACCAACGGGAGCTTCTATAGAAGCCACAAAATCAATTTCAGTTAATTCCCAATTATTATGAGCATATCTTGCAAGATCAGCAGGCTTATAATTTTTATGAACAAAAGTTATAACATCAGCCTGCTGAACATAATCTATGTCAAATAAATCCTCTTCAAGATAAGGAGATTCTATTTCATAGATTTCATTATCATCATCGAGAATATAACCTCCATTATTGATAAAACGAATATATTTATCGCCTAATTCCAAAATATAATTTTCGTTTATATCAAAAATAAAAGGTATCAAACGGCATTTTTTATTTGCAAATTTAGTTTTAGCAATATATTCAAGACCGGGGCGATTTACAATACAGCCTTCTTGTAAAACCATACCATTTTCAAGTCTTTTTAATCCCAAAGCATATTGCTCTAAATCTATTCTACCTTGCAAAGAAGGGGATAAAACTCCCTTTGAAAATGAATTTTGATTAACTCTAATGCTCATAATCAACACCTCGAATCCAAATAAGTTCTTTCATCAAATAAAACTTCGCCACCCTCATAAGCATTAAGGACTTTTGCATGAGATAAGATTTTATTATATTTTTCCCAAGCAAGTTCTCCTTTTTGTACGCTTCCTGTTATAACACTGCTAGTCAAAGAAGCAAGGTAATAAGACAGAGCCATAACAAATTCACATGAAAAATAAACTTCTTTATCAACTCTTTTTGTATATCTCAAAATCGCATCTTCGACATCAGTTAAAATTACAGTCTCACCATCAATTAATGAAGAAATGCAAAATTTTTGCTGTATATAATTTTCTTTATGAAAAACATCGCGAGCACAAATACAATCATTAGGATAAGAATAACAATATTTGAAATTAGAATATTTCAATTGATTTTCACACAAGGAGAGCTCTCTAAATGTTGAAGCAAAATTCCAATCAAAATCCTTTAAAACATAGTCTCTTGCTAAATCATAATAATTATTCAAAAGTATTGCACGATTATCAGACGAATTAGGATTTTCAAGAGGCATAGAAACACCTAAAATATTCAGCGTAATATTAAAAATCTGTGCTTTTGAAAATGTCATTTAATGCTCCTTTCTAATTTGAATACCAACTGCCTGCAACATTTTGAATTTTTCCTAAAGCATTAAGAGAATAATCAAACAATGATTGGTTGTATTCCTTTCTTGCTTGTTTTGCTGAATTTAAATAACTGTTTGCTTGGTTAAAATAATTATCAGCACGCACTTCATATTCTTTTTTGATATTTTCTGCATTATAATCAGCCAAATCAGTAACATCTTGATAAGCTAAAGTATTCGTTTGAGAATTTAAATCAAATCCAGAAGCAGAATTTATCGCCTTTAGCTTATTTGCCTTTTGAATACCTTCGATTTTTTCAAGTCTTGACTTTTCTATACCTAGCTGTTGCTGCCTTAATGCTTCATCTTGAGCTATTTTTGCATTATTTAGAGCAACTTGCGTCCTATATTTATAATTATCCCTATTTGATTTAATATTAGATACTTCTCCCAAAACACCTGTCGCAATGGAAGAAATAGCAGAAATTGCACCCAAAGCAGGAGTACACATATAATTCTCCTTTCATTTAAAAAAAGTGGGCAAAATGCCCACGCAAAGATGACAAAAGAAAATAGAGGTTAAATTTCATGATATGATAAACTATTTGAAGCAACCACACCGGAAGTTATTTTTCCTGTTGTTTCAGTGCCTGTCGCAACAAAAGCTAATCTCATAAAGCCCAAATTACCTTGCGGTAAAAATTTAATAGGAAATGTTGCACCCGCTTTTAAATCAGCAAGAGCTAAAGTTGAGCTTGCAAGTTCTGTTGAGCTTGAAAAATCTTGAGTATTTGAAGTTTCTATTGAAACTTTTAAATTAGTAAGACCTGTAAAATCTGCTACAACTTGAATTAAAACAGGGACAAATGAAACATCATTTTTTCCAAATGCAATAACATTTTGAGAATATGTAGTTCCTGTTGTAATTGATTGGTTTTCACAAAATAAATTTTGACTATCTAATAACATTTTTCCTCCTTATTTAAGCAACTTTTTTCTCGTCGTTTCTGATTTGATCAGCACATTTAATAGGTATACCCAAGAATGAAACAAGCGGTTTACCTGCAAAATCTTCGATTGCAAGTTTTACATTTGTTTTATTCATAGCTTGGAAATGAAGATAAGTTTGAATAATATCATTGCAATAAATAACTGTTTTACCTGTTTTTGCAAAACGATTAATACGATGATAAGCTTGAACCATTAATTTAATTAAATCCGGCGCATCTTCATCATCTAGAGAAGTAACATCAATATTTGCAATTCTGCAAGTTGAGCGAAAATCTCTAACTGTCATACCGATATCCCATTTAAAATGGTCACGATAAACTTCATACATATTACCATTTGCATCAGTTGCTGTTTGAGCACCTTTATCAGTGTGAACAAGCCCTGCTTGAGAGCCTTTTGGATATAAAAGATGTGTATGTAAATCTCCCCAAGTGATAAACCAAATAGAAGTATTTGTATTACCACTACCACCAGCGTCTAAAACTCTATAGCCGATTGAATTTTTATCTTCTGAAATTTTATTATAACGCACTGCTAGACCATCAAAACCAGCAGGATTAGTAGCTTTTGAACCATAGAATATATTTTCTTGAACTGTATTATTCATAGATTCTAAAAATGCTTGTGCTTCATTCATTCTAAATTGTTGAGTATCACCTTCCAAATCAGCTAATGATTTATCAACTTGAGAATAAACTTCAAGCATACCTGTTGTATCTGTAATTTGAGTATATTCGCCTTTTGATGATGTAACACCTTGATAAAATTTTCTAAATTCGACTTCTGGTAAACCGTTTCTAACGGTTGTTTTATGAGTTGAGCCTTCGTTGCATTCTCTAACAACCGCGTCTTCTATTAATACGTTTGATTGTGCTAACAAATCAACAATCGCGGTTGCTGCACGACCATTTTCAGTTTGAGCTAATTTGTCTTTTAAAGTAATGTAAGTATTTCCGACTAATGCCATTTTTTTCTCCTTTTTTAAGTATTACCGTATAAAATTTGCGCAGGTGTTAATTCTTCAATAGCTGGCTTTCCACAGTGGGATAAATTATCCTCTTGCGACAATTCGCCAATTTTATGAAACATCTTAATCAACTCCGGATGATAAACTAATCCTGATTTTTCTAAAATTTCTTTTAATTTTGGCGAAGTAAATTCACTGTATGCGCTATTTGCCAACTCCATATATTTTCTTAACTGAATAGAATTAGCACTTGGCAATTCACTATCTTCATTAAATAATTTGTTAAAATTAACTACACTATCTTGATATTTTGCTTCTTCATCTTTTTCGTAGGCGGCTTTTTGTTTTTGAGACATTTCAAGAGCTAAATCCATAAGTAATTCCAAAGATTCTTGAGAAAGATTTAATTTTTCAGCTAAAGGAGTTAATTTATTCATCAACTCATCATCCCAGCCAAATTCTTCAATTGAAGAAAATTTTGAATAATCGTATTTATCAGGTTTTCCAAAAAAGTTTAATTCTTTTTTGTCACTCAATTTTAAATTAGTATTTAATTGTTGTTGCATTTTTATCCTTTCTGTGTGTTATAATTCTAAAAGGGAGTTAAAAGTATGAAAAAAATATTATCGCTTACTTTAATAGCAGTATTGACGCTTGTTTTATCCATAAAAACAATTGCACAGAGCACTTTTTCAAAAGCAATAAAAACATGTGAAAGCTATTCGCAAGATGGCTCTATAATGCATAACGGCGAAAAATTCAACGTACTTATCACGCTTGATAAAGCAAAAAATGATAAATGTATATACAAAGAAAAAATATATCAAGATAAAAAATATCAAATGCTGACTTGCGAATTTAATCAAACTCAACAAGATTTCATTGCAGATTCCATGACAAGATTTAATGACATGTTTAAAAAAGAAATTGCAAAAAATAGAATATTTGAAGCAAAATTAACCACAAATGGTGAAGTTTTTCAAAAATATCTAGTAAACCCGCAATACTGCAAAATTACTCATTCAAAGAAGTAAGTAATTTTTTAAAGTAATTCTTTGCGCTTTTATTTTTATCAGAAAAAATTTGACTTCTGCGATTAATTAAAACGACCTTATCATTTTCGGTTATTTTTTTATTTTGTTCAATAAAACCAATAAAATCATAATCAATCTGCTTAATAAAATTATAAATATCTTCATCCTTTTTCAATTGCATATTTTCTATTGCAGTAGAAATTAAGGTAAGTTCGTCAATTATATTTATTTTTTTATAAGTAGAAAGTTTATTTTTAATATTTTCAAAGTAAGTCAAATCTTCCCTAACAAACTTTGTTGATAATTCGATAAAATCAATTTCAATAAAAGCATTGCAATCATCTAAAATCATATTCCAAATACGCACAAATTCAGAAAAATCAGTCCTATTTGGAATTTGATTAGATACATAATCATTATCATTTGTTTTTAAAACAGAATTAAATCTTTTTGTATATTCCTTTAAAATTGCACAATATTCTTCTTTTGATGAATTTTTAATATCACACAACCACCCTACAGCGCAAGCAAGCTGGTTATAATATTCATTTGCTTTTTGTTTATTTATCGAAACTTCAAATAAACAATTATCAACCAAATTATCAAAAACTTCATCTGCCCAGACAAAAAGCTCTTTATCATAATGCTTTTGAATTGCTAAAATCAAATCTTTCTTTTTAGATTTAATTAAAGTTTCTATATCAGAATAATTCAAATCTCTTGATAACTTCAAAACTTCATTATCAAATTTTTTAACAATGTTTTTAAAAGAAATAATTGCATCTTTTGAAGTATAGTTAATATAGCCTTCTTCGGGAGAATAGAGTAATTTATTTATCAGTGCAGTTATATTATTAACAAATTCCAAATATGAAATACTTGCTATTATATTTTTATTTTCCATATTTACTCCTATATCACTCCAAATCGAGACAATAAATCAGCACCATAAGAATCAACTCCACCCATATTTTGTATAATTTGACTTCCTTCTTTAAGTGCATTTATTTGTAATTGTTGTGCTTGCGAGTTTTTCATATCGTTTCTAATTTTTTCAATTTCATCTGACGGAACTATTTGAGTAGGGCTAATATTAGCAAATGTAGCATAATCTTCTATAATTTTTTCACCATTTAACTTGGATTTTAAAACAGGGTCAATTGCATTTGCAATATTAGATACAAAAGTTGTAAAACGCTCTATACTTGCAATATTAGATACCTTTTGAGCTTGAGCAAGACTTGAAATAAATTCAATCTGAAATCTGCAATTTTGATATTCTTTTTTTAAAGGTTCAATAATACCAACTCGAATTTGCTCATCGTAAATCCAAGTTAAAATCTCTCTTAGCGCACAATGAATTTGCTCTAATAAAGGAGATAAAAGTACCATTTTTTCTTCTTTTAATTCGTTGACCTCAGTTGCAGTTCTACCACGCTCTGCAGTATTTAAAATCATTGCAAATAAATCATTATAAAAATGTTCTTTTATAGCCTGCTTTAGCTCATCTTTTTCTTGTTTTAATTCTAAAACTCTTGGATTTACTTCATATACAGGACTAATGCCTCTGCCATTTTCATCTTCTTCAATATATGCCCCAGGTACATCAGCCAATTTTTTATTTTTTAAGCTTGCAGGACCTTTATAAGTAGGACAAACAATCTTTTTAACAGCTTTAGCATATTCTTTTACCATCATCATTAACTGCTTAACATCAGCTAGCGCATTAACTCCAGGGCAATCATTCGGATAATCGGTATCTGAAGGATTTGAAGATTCAAAAACAACATAAGGAAACTTAGAAAAACCTTTTATTGATAAAAACTCATTTTTAGAAGATAAAATAACCGCTGAAACATATTTAGCATATTTAGAGCTCAAATGCTTTTCACGATAATATTTATTTTCCTCAACAAAATGAATAATCTCATATTGTTTAAAAGGATTTTCCTTCGAGACTTCAATAAGCTCTTTGGGGCAACTTGAGCCAAATTTTTCGACGATATTTTTAACAGTTTCCATATATACTCGACAAAAAGTATTAATTTTACCCTTTGAATTTCTTGCATAATAATAAGAACCCATGGGTAAAACCTTGAAATTTACGACATTATCATAATCAGGCTCGATTCCTATAGCGCAAAATCCAAAAACGCCAAGTTGTTTGTATACTTCCGGCAAACACTGATAAAAATTTGAACTGTATAATATTTTCCTTGTTAATTCTTCCTGATTTGAGCACCAATTTTTTAAATAATAATCATTAGCCAAATCAGCGTTCGTAAAAACCGTTTTAAACCACCTATTTGTTGGACTTGTAGCTCCAGACATCATACCGGATGAAAAATTTCTTAAAGCAATTAAAGGTGTAGAGTCGATAATTTTTTTACTTTTTACATAAGGTTTTCTAGTGTTTCTTGCAATAAATTGCACGCTTCTTGGAAGAAAATAATCTGCTAACTCTTGTAAATCAGGTTTAATTACATTAAAAACATCTTCCATTTCTTTTTTTCTTTTTTGAAAATACTCAACATCATAAAAAGTCATTTTATTCTCCTAAAAGAGTCTTTTTTTCTGTATTTGCATTATCTTCTAAACCTAATGCAGAGGTTTTAATATTCTCTTTAAAACCGCCTTGTTTTTCACTATTGCTAGAATTTTTTGTTAACGACGCATCTGCCTCATGTCTTACTACAGATTCTTGAGGTGTAGAATCAATTTTAGGGGTGCTTTTTGCAAAACACATAATAAAATCTCCTTTCTAATACTAATCAAAAACATCAAAATCGCTCTCAACAAGACAATCACAATTTTGCTCTTTACAAATAATAATATTTGAACAATAATTAATCGCATAAAGCGCCATCATAGAGCAATCTGCAAAATCTGGACTTTCATTGTGAGCTTTACGTATTTCTTTTTTATCCTGTATAGCAATTAAACCATTTGGCTTGTAGATTTTTTTAATATATTCCAATTGTCTTATTGTATTTTTATCACTTAATTTCAAGTATCCTTTTTCAAGATAGTCTCTAAGTGCCAAATAACCATCAGCACGTGCATTGATTGCAAATCTCGAAAGTGGTCTATGCGCACCTCTAAAACCAATCGCGTTTTTAACCACCTTTTGAATACTAATCCAAATTGGATAGCCTAATCCATCAGCATCAATAATTAAGGATTTTGGCGACCATTCAGAATATAAACTTATAATTTTACCTTTTGTAATATCAGTATCTGCTTCAGACCAGCTTATTGTTTGTTTTTCAAGCCAAACAGTAGAATTTTGTTGAACAAATAACTTAGCAACGCACAAATCTGCGCCACTTGCA
The DNA here is from genome assembly GCA_944325165.1 of Candidatus Gastranaerophilales bacterium. Classification (GTDB taxonomy): domain Bacteria; phylum Cyanobacteriota; class Vampirovibrionia; order Gastranaerophilales; family Gastranaerophilaceae; genus RUG14156. The sequence continues at coordinate 20,473 of CALUZF010000004.1, read as the reverse complement.
GACAAATCGACACTCATAACAGAATTAACAAAATACGCATTATCTTTTTCATACTCAAGATTAATTGATTTGTCAATCATATCTGAGGATAGTAAAAATTCATTATTATAAGACAAAGGATGCCCCAGCCAAATATGGTTATAATCATTAATATTAGTAGCTTTAGAAACTTCCGCTTCATTTAAAATTTTCTTATCGACAAAAGGATTATCAAAATAACAAATATTAATATGCAAACAATCTTTTCTTTTTGCACAAAAATTATAAACAGAATCAAACCTTGTATACCGATTCATAGTAAAAATTATTACAGAATTTTTCTTTCTTATTGTCGGTACAATTACATCTAAAGTTGCTTTTGTAATGGATTGAGCTTCATCAATCCATAAAATATCAACCCCTTCTAAACCTTTTATGTTAACATTTCCTTGTTCTCTAAAGCCTTTGAAAAATATCTTCGAGCCTGTTTTTTTATTTAAAAGGCTATCTCTTTTGATATCATAAGGCAATTTATATTTTTCAATTAAATCCAAAAAAACTGTTCTAACAGATTCATTAATTGAATTTTGAATTTCTCTGCCACAGCATATTCTAACAAGTCTGTTTTGTGCAATATAAAGCAAAAACCTTGCAACACTTTGGGTTTTACCGCTTGCCCTTCCGCCTTCTAAAAGAAAATAAGAATAGTTATTAAAAGAAAAAATAAAAGGATAAAGTTTAGGAGGAATATTTAATATCTCGGGAATGCTATAATTCATTTAAATAATCTTCGCCAATATTTAATTTCAATTGTTCGCCATCAATAGTAATCTCGCCCATATTAACAATATAGCCTGCTTGTTGTTTTTTGGAATTATCGTATAATCCGGCTACTTTTGCTTTATTTTCCAAAGCTCGAAGTGCAGCTGAAATATTCGGATTTCCATTTTTATCAAAACAATTAAGAGCGATATTTTTGAGCTCATCAAACTCTCTTAGCGCATCGATTTTGGAATAATTTTCAACATTATCAATTTTAGTTATTTTTTGAATATCACTTTTTGAAGTTATATCATTTTCCATTTTCAATTTTTTTAACTAAAATTTTATTCCCCCAAAAATCGCAGGCATATTGCTCAATTGCAACTATTTTTCCTTTTTTTATTATTTCTTTATTTATGCCATATTTAAAACCAAACGGCATCTTGTACTTAGTTTTAAAACCAAGCATAGTGGATACTATATCTTTTTTTAATCTTTCTTTAATTTTTTTTGCACCAAAAGAATAATAATATTTTTCAAAATTATTACCTTTATCATCAACGCAAGAATACAAAGCCATTTCTTTATTGCAAATTGGACAATTCGCAATATATAACTTTCTTTTTGTATGACCATCTTTATCCAATAAAAACCAAATATCTTGTGCAGAAAAAACACTGTTACAATGACGCACAGCTATCCCCTCCTTGTTTTCGTCAGCCTCGTTTCTCAATCTAATAAGATGATACAAATTTGAATTGTCCGAAAATTACTTTTTCAGATTAACATATTTTTTTAAAAAACTCTCGTTTTTTAGCATTTTTTTGTAAGGTCTTACAACTTTTTTGCATTTTTCTTGAAATATTTTTATGTTTATTTTATAATTGCTAAGCAAAAGTTTTTGCATTTAAACATCATGGCGGGTGTCGCCAAGTGGTTAAGGCCTCGGATTGTGGTTCCGATATTCGTGGGTTCGACCCCCATCACCCGCCCCATAAATAGGTTACAGCTTTTGCTGTAACCTATTTTATTTTAGTTGAGTTAGAACCCACACAGGTCGCAAAGCCCGTAAAATAGGTGAAAACCCTAAAAAGATCCAAAATCTTTGATTTTGTGATTTTAAGGATGCAAAGTATGAATTTATAGCGTAAGCGTAATAAATTCAATACTGTTGCCATCACCCGCCCCATTTTTTAAAACCCTCTCCACCAGAGGGTTTTAAGTTTTTGTAAGTTCTAACCAACCCATTAAGGGTGAACAAAATATTAAAAATTTTTAATAAACATCTTGAAATCAACAAGAAATAAGTTATAATAAAAGTAGGGTGAGGGTATTCCTAGATACCCTCAATGCAGACCCTACAACAATGACGAAATAATTAGTAAAATGTGTCCTATGACGTTAAGGGCACATTTTATTTTTGCTCTAATGTTTTCAATCATAGTCATAATCACCTCCTTTCGTACACCTTCTGCAGAAAAGTTTGTCGTGCGTTGAAAGGTGGTGAGGTCTGTCCTACTTTTGGCATTATGCCAATAAATACTTAAAATTCAATGTTCAATTATAAATATAATACTATGCAAATTTTAAAATTCAATTATTCAATTTTTTATAAATCAATTCGATAGAATATTCCTGTACTTTCACTACTATCAAATTCATTTAATAACTCTTTAAAAGGTTCGGAAATCAAACCATTACCCGCCCCATATACTAAAAGACTCTTGATAGGGTCTTTTTAATGCTCAATTTTTGGGTATGAAATTTAGCTTAGCATCTTTTATTTTTCTTCTTTTTTGTTACCTTTAGTGATTATTAGTTTATCATTTTCGATTGTGTATTTAACCATATCAACTTCGGGGTTTACATCTAGCAACGCAAGAATTGTTGAATTTATGCTAAGCGCCCAACCATTTCCATTTCTCATTAATTTTCTTTCAACTGCCATAATATTTAACCTTACATAATACTTGACAATATTATGCCGTTTGTATATATTATTTTCTAATCTTACAAAGTATGGTTAAATGTATATATGAACGGTATAAAATTCAAAATATTAATTATATTTTGAATTTAAAGGGTTAGATATTTATAAAAGAGTTTTAGCGGTTGTCTATTTTGACAATATAAACGTAAATGATTCTATGAAAACTTTTGGCGGTTGTATTGCATATTAATTTATAGGTTGAGGATAAAAACAGCAACCTTTATGATGGCTATTAGAAAAATTGTAAATGATAGAATGTATATCTATTCAATAATAGCTTTTCAGTTTTATAAATATGTTTATCATTTCTTCTGCAACAAACAGTGCAATAGGTTGCATCATGTTCCAATTTGCCGCCCCATAAATAGGTTACAGCTTTTGCTGTAACCTATTTTATTTTAGTTGAGTTAGAACCCACACAGGTCGCAAAGCCCGTAAAATAGGTGAAAACCCTAAAAAAATCCAAAATCTTTGATTTTGTGATTTTATGTATGAATTTATAACGTAAGCGTAATAAATTCAATACTATTGCCATCACCTGTGCCATTTCATAAAAAAGACCCCATAAGGGTCTTTTTTATATAGAAAATTTAAAAAACTAGAACAACTTAACAAAATTAAATATAATACAAAATAACCTTTGCATAAATTTTACGATAACGATATACTTATAAATATATTTTATATAATATATGAAAAAACAACTGAGAAGTATAGAAACGAGGAGAAATGCCTTTTGAATTTATAAAACAAGAAATTTCAGATGTGATTTTAATAAAGCCTAAAATTTTTGGAGACGAAAGAGGATTTTTTATGGAAACATATAAAAAATCCGAATTCTACGCTAACGGCATAAATATTGAATTTTGTCAGGATAATCATTCAAAATCAACAAAAGGCGTGCTAAGAGGCTTGCACTATCAAGCAGAACCACACTCACAAGCAAAAATTGTCAGATGTTCAAAAGGAAAAATTTTTGATGTTGCAGTTGATTTAAGAAAAAATTCTCCTACTTTTAAAAAATATGTAAAAGTTGAATTATCGCAAGAAAATAAAAACATGCTCTATATACCACAAGGATTTGCGCATGGCTTTGTCGTGTTATCTGATGAAGCGGAGCTTTTATACAAAACATCAAAAGAATATTATCCACAAGCTGATAGAGGCATTTTATGGAATGATAAAGAGCTAAATATCGATTGGGGTATTGATTTTGAACCATTGTTATCAGAAAAAGATAAAAATCAGCCTACTTTAAAAGAAATTAATCTAGGAGAAATATAGCAATGAATTTATTAGTAACAGGCGGAGCAGGGTTTATCGGAAGTTGCTTTATAAGACATATTCTAAATAAATATGAAAACTACAAAATAATAAATTTAGACAAATTAACATATTGCGCAAATTTAGAAAACCTTAAAGATGTTGAAAAAAACCCTAACTACAAATTTGTAAAAGGGGATATTTGCGATAAAAAGCTAACAAGAGATTTAATATCAGAAGTAGATTGTGTAATTAATTTTGCCGCAGAATCACACGTTGATAATTCAATAAAAAATCCGGAAGTATTCATCGAAACAAATGTAAAAGGCACGCTAAATTTACTTCAAGCATCAAAAGAATTAAAAATTCAAAGATATCTTCAAATATCTACAGATGAGGTATATGGCTCATTAGGAAAAACAGGATACTTTTTTGAAAACACACCACTTGCGCCAAATTCACCTTATTCTGCCTCAAAAGCAAGCGCAGATTTATTAACAAGAGCATATTATGAAACATATAATTTACCAATCTTAAATACACGTTGCTCTAACAATTATGGTCCATATCAATATCCAGAAAAATTAATTCCATATTTTATATCAAAACTCTTAAAAGGAGAAAAAGTTCCCGTATATGGCGATGGATTAAATGTAAGAGATTGGCTCTATGTATATGACCACTGCGAAGCAATTGATGTCGTTTTGCACAAAGGAAAAATAGGTGAAATCTATAATATAGGCGGACATAACGAAAAAACAAACCTTGAAATAACTAAAATAATCCTAAATGCTATGGGAAAAGATGAAAGCTCAATTGAATATGTTGAAGACAGATTAGGTCATGACAGACGTTATGCCATTTCAAACGAAAAAATAACAAAAGAGCTTAATTGGAAACCATCTGTAACTTTTGAAGAAGGAATTGAGCTGACAATAAATTGGTATCTAAATAACCAAGAATGGATTAAATCAATAGAAAATAAGAAAGCGAGCCTTGTATAATGAAAGTTCTAATTACAGGCTCAAATGGAATGTTGGGAAAAGATTTATGCAATTATCTTGAAAATATAGGATGTTTTGTTATACCAACAAATAGAGAAATCATGGATATTACAAATGAAGATGAAGTAAAAAAGGTAATTTTAAAAACTCATCCCGATTTAATCATCCATGCTGGCGCATATACAAATGTGGATAAAGCGCAAGAAGAACTAGAAAAAGCAACAAAAATAAATGTAGCAGGAACTAAAAACACAGCAAAATATGCAAATGAAATAAATGCAACAATGGTATATATATCTACAGACTATGTTTTTGATGGAACAAAAAAAACACCTTATACCCCAGAAGATAAGCCAAATCCAATAAATAATTATGGACTTACAAAATATCAAGGCGAAAAAGAAGTTCAAAAATATTGTAAAAAATACTATATTGCAAGAACCTCTTGGCTATATGGTATCCATGGAAAAAACTTTGTAGAAACAATGCTAACATTAGCAAATAAAGATGAAATAAAAGTTGTAAACGATCAAATAGGTTGCCCTACTTGGACAATTCAATTAATAAAAGGTATTTTAAATATATTAAATAAACCATACGGAATTTATCATATATGTTCAGAAGGGCAAACCAGCTGGTACGAATTTGCCAAAGAAATTTTTAAACAAGAAAATTTAAAAGTAAATTTAAAACCCTGTACAACGCAAGAATTCCCAAGACCCGCCAAAAGACCAAAATATAGCGTTATGAAATGCAATGAAATGACAGGCGATTGGAAAGAGGGTTTAAGAGAATATTTAAAAATAAGAAAGGAAAAATAAATGAAAGGAATTGTCCTTGCAGGAGGTACAGGTTCAAGATTATTTCCAAGTACGACAGGAGTATCAAAACAACTCTTACCGATTTATGATAAACCAATGATATATTATCCTATATCAGTATTAATACTTGCAGGAATTAAAGATATACTTATTATTTCAACACCGCAAGACATCAATAATTTTAAAAAATTACTTAAAGATGGCTCTCAATTTGGGGTTAATTTTTCCTATAAAATCCAGCCAAGTCCAGATGGATTAGCTCAAGCGTTTATTTTAGGAGAAGAATTTATAGGAAATAGCAGTGTTGCTCTAATTTTAGGCGATAATATATTTTATGGACAAAATTTTTCTGCAATGCTGAATAAGGCAGTAGAAAAAGCGGAAAAAAACAAAGAAGCAACCGTTTTTGCTTATCCTGTTAAAGATGCTCAAAGATTTGGTGTAGTAGAATTTGATAAAAATCAAAAAGCTATATCTATCGAAGAAAAACCCAAAAAACCAAAATCAAATTATGCAATTACAGGGCTTTATTTTTATGATAATTCAGTTGTAGAATATGCAAAAACTCTAACTCCATCTAAAAGAGGGGAATTAGAAATAACCGATTTAAACAGAATATATCTAAATAAAAACAAGCTAAATGTTGAGCTTTTTGGAAGAGGGTTTGCTTGGCTTGATACAGGAACTCATAAATCACTTTTAAGGGCAAGTCAATATGTTCAAACAATAGAAGAAAATCAAGGAGTTAAAATAGCTTGTCTTGAAGAAGCTTCTTACAGAATGGGCTTTATATCAAAAGAAAGTCTAATCAAAGAAGCAAACCTTCATAAAAATAATGAATATTATGAATATATAAAAACTTTTCTTAATGATTTATAATATCAATTTCATCAAGAGAATCAACACAAAAATCAGAGGTTTTATATAAATCATCCAATGTAATCTGACCGCTTGCGACAAGGATTGTTTTATCAATCTGCGCATTTTTAGCACTTATAAAATCCATTGGAGCATCACCAATCATAACGGTATTTTTAGGATTAGAATTAAGCTCATTTAATGCCATAATTGTTGGTTTTCCGCTTTCCTTTATATCAGTGCATGATTCTCTTCCAATTAAAGATTTAAAATATTTTTCAAGCCCAAATTGTTCTACGGTTAATTTTGTTGAAACAATTGAATCAGAAGTAACAATACCCATTTTCACATTATTTTTATAAAGTTTTTCAATAAATCTAAACGCTGAATCAATTGGTTTAGTGTAATCTAAAATATTCTTATAAAAATCATCAGAAACCTTATCAAAAATCTCTTCAATTTCAGCAGTTTTAGCCACAACGCCAAATTTTGCTAAATCTTTAATAAAAATCTCAATAATTTTTGGTCTGGAATATAGCGCAGTAATACCATTAGGAAGCATTTTTTGTGAATCTATATCATAACCCAAACAATAGCAAAAATGATCAAAAAAAGTTAAATCAAAATTATATTTTTTAATAACCTCATCCACCCTAAGCTCGGTCATTTTGCCCCAAAAATAATGCAAATCAATCAATGTACCGTCTTTATCAAAAATAACAGTATCAATATTATCAATTTGCCAATTTTTTGTTTTTAAAGTTATCATCCCATATTCTCCAATGAAACATCTACAAGGCTTTTAGCAATGTTTACAGCTTCTTGAATTGCATTTTTATCATCAAAAAGATTTTCATTTTCTAAATATTTTTTTATAATTTTTCTTGCATAAGAACCAACAGCAAGACAATTAGGATGGACATCACATAATTTAGCTAATTGAATTGATTTAGTATTGGTTCCACCAGACATCATAATATAAGCTGGAATTTTTGCGTTTTGGAACATTTGAGCAGTAGCAACAGCTTGAAGGGTTGTCCCATATTCATCATTATTTCCGCTCATCGCAACTCCATCGGCTTGAATTATTGTTGTATATGGTGCTTTTTTTGAAACCATTTTTCTAACTAATTCAACTAAATCCTTATCGCCAGATGTTGATCTATCGACAGAAATACAAGTCAAACCATCAAAACAAGAGTTAATTTTATCCCATTTTTCTAAAACATCATCTGCATTTTTTGAAATTGCATGAAATTCGATACAATCAATGCCTTTTTCAATAATTTTAGGCAATATTTCATCGTAATCTTGAATTTTTGTATGCATTTCAATAGCACCATTAGGACATATATTTTTACATATATTGCAGCCTAAACACCTTTTTTCATTAATATTAAGATTATCATCAATTGCTTGGTGAGGACAAACATTCTTGCAAACAGTGCATTTAGAACATTTTTCAAAGTCGATTTTTGCTTTTGTAATATGAGGATCGCCATCAATACCGACACTTACACATAAAAATTTATTTTTTTCATCTCCCGCCATTTTAATAGCGCGTTTTGCGGCGTCGATAACATCTAAATTTGCACAAACATCAAAAAAATTAACACCTGCAAGAGAATATATATAGACTAATTTTTCGACTTCATCTACATCTTCATTTCCTGCTCCACATACTAATTTGAAACATTTTTTCTTATTTAATAAATCTTGTAACATATTTGCCCTTTTCTAGATTTCCAAGGAAAATTTTAGTACGATTAATATTAAATTGCAAAGAGGTTTTATGAACATTCCAATTAAATCAAAAGAAATTTTAATAAAATTATTAAAAGGCAATGAGCAATTTATTAATGGAAAATATGAAGCAAAAAATATAACAATTGATACGCTAAAAGCATTAGCAGACCATCAAAATCCACATGCTTGCATTTTGAGTTGTTCTGATTCAAGAGTTGTACCAGAATTAATCTTTGAAGCTGGGATTGGAGAGCTTTTTGTAGTAAGAATTGCAGGAATTACAGTAGGCCCCAATGTAATGGAGAGCATAGAATATGCCATAAAAAAACTAAAAGTGCCTCTTTTAATGCTTTTAGGGCATGATAACTGCGGAGTGATGGAATATGCACAAGAAAATTATCCAAAAATGACGGATAATTTTCAAGGAATATTAAAATGCGTTTACCCTGCTATTGAATGCGACAAAAACGCACTAACTTCAGAAAATCAGCTTGCGAAGCAACACACACTTTGGGCAGAAGAATACATTTTAAATCATTCTAAAATAATCAAACAAGCAGTTGAAAATAAAGAATTATATATTGCGAAGTGTCACTTGTCACATCAAACAGGACAAGTTCATCTTCTTAATTCAAATTTAGAATATATAGAAATTAAAGATATTTAGACATCGGAAAATTATTTACAATAAAATCCAAATCTTTATCTCCTCGACCAGATAAATTTACTAATATCTTCTTATTCTTAACAGTTTTAGATAGCTTAATCGCATAGGCAACTGCATGCGAGCTTTCAAGTGCTGGAATAATACCTTCTTTTCTTGATAATTCGTAAAATGCACTAATAGCTTCATCATCATTTATGGTTACATATTTTGCACGATTGGTTTCATTTAAAAAGCAATGTTTAGGCCCAACCCCAGGGTAATCTAGTCCGCATGCTACGCTATATGCATCAACTATATTGCCATTATCATCTTGTAAAACCTTGCATTTAAACCCATGGATTATACCTGTTTTACCATAATTAATGCTTGCGGCGTTTTGACCAATCTTTTCGCCCTTTCCAAGTGGTTCAACGCCAATAAGCTGAACGTCATCATCTATAAACCCGTTAAATATACCAATCGCATTAGAACCGCCGCCAACACAAGCAACAACATAATCTGGCAGAGTTAAATTAGAATCTAAAAACTGAAGTCTAGCTTCCATACCAACTCTTGATTGAAAATATTCAACAATCATAGGAAAAGGATGAGGTCCAACAACAGAACCAATAGCATAAAGCGCTGTTTTGTATTCTTTTTTAAAAGCACATAATGCTTCATCAACCGCTTCTTTTAAGGTTTTTGTACCCGAAGTAACACAGATAATGTTTGCACCCAAAAGCTTCATTTTATCAACATTTTGTTTAGCTTTTTTAATATCAACTTCGCCCATATATATATCACAACCAAGTCCTAAAAGAGCGCAAGCTGTTGCAAGAGCAAGACCATGCTGACCAGCACCTGTTTCGCCGATTATTTTAGTTTTGCCCATTTTTTTAGCTAAAAGCGCTTCACCAAGACAATGGTTAATTTTATGAGCACCTGTATGATTTAAATCTTCACGCTTTAAAAAAATTTTATTACCGTATTTTTTTGATAAATTTTTAGCATAATAAATCGGACTTGGTCTGCCGACATAATTTTTCATTAAATAATCTAGCTCATCTTGAAAATTTTTATCTTTAATAAGCACTTGAAATGCCTTATCAATATTATTTAATTCTTCTAAAAGCTCTTTATCATCTATAAATTGACCGCCAAAATTTCCATAAAAACCATTATTAGACATATTCATAATTTTATTTCTCCTTTATCAAATATTTAGTAACGATAGCATTTTTGTCTTTTAAAATACGAGAACCTCTTGTAACTTTGCAAAGGCTGACGTTTAACTCATTAGAAATTTCTCTTTGAGTATAATTTCTTGCAAGCAATTTTAAAATACGCCATCGTTTAGATAAAGTTTCAATTTCATTATCAGTAAATATTTCATTGAAAAATTTTTCTATGTCTTTAGCACTTTTTAATTCAAAAATTAATTTATATAAATCTTTCATAATAACCTTGTTTCTATATATAGTAACATACACTATATTATATTTATTGTCAACTAAAGATTGTATAAAGAAAATTGCACATGAAAAAATATAATGCTATAATCGATTTGCATATAAGGAGTCGGCATTATGAACAGTTACGTAGAAAAAGTACTATCAAAAGTACACGAAAAAAATTCAAATGAAAAAGAATTCATTCAAGCAGTTGATGAAGTTCTAAAAAGCATTGCACCTATGGTTGAAAAAAACCCAAATTTTGAAGCAACATCACTTCTTGAGAGATTAGTTGAACCAGAAAGAATTATCTCATTCAGAGTTCCTTGGATGGATGACAATGGAAAAGTTCAAGTAAACAGAGGTTTTAGAGTTCAATTTAATGGAGCAATTGGTCCGTACAAAGGTGGTCTCAGATTTCACCCATCAGTTAATCAAAGTATTATGAAATTTTTAGCATTTGAACAAACATTTAAAAATGCTCTTACAGGTCTTCCTATTGGCGGTGGTAAAGGTGGTTCTGATTTTGACCCTAAAGGCAAATCTGATAATGAAATTATGCGTTTTTGCCAAAGCTTTATGAATGAATTACAAAGACACATAGGACATGACTTAGATGTTCCTGCTGGTGATATCGGTGTTGGCGGACGTGAAATCGGCTATTTATTCGGTCAATACAGAAAAATCAAAAATCAATATGAAGCTGGCGTTCTAACAGGTAAAGGGCTTGAATACGGCGGTTCTCTTGCAAGAAAAGAAGCAACAGGCTTCGGCTTAATGTATTTTATGAGAGAAATGCTTAAAGCAAATAATCTAAACTTAAAAGATAAAATTACAACTATTTCAGGTTCCGGCAACGTTGCAATTTATGCAGCTCAAAAAGCAACAGAATACGGCGCAAAAGTTGTTGCAATGAGCGATTCCAACGGTTGCATTTATGATGAAAACGGTATCGACTTAGATGAAATCAAAAGATTAAAAGAAGTTGAAAGATTAAGAATTAAAGAATATTTAGCAAAACATCCAAATGCAAAATATATGGAAAATGTTAAAGGCGAAACTCCAAAAGTATACACAATTAAAGCAGATATAGTTCTTCCTTGCGCTACACAAAATGATATCAATCTTGAAACAGCAAAGTTATTGGTACAAAACGGAGTTATTGCAATAGGTGAAGGCGCAAATATGCCTACAACAATAGAAGCTATTGATTACTTAATCGAAAATAAAGTTCTTCTAGCTCCTGCAAAAGCAGCAAATGCCGGTGGTGTTGCTACTTCAGCTCTTGAAATGAGCCAAAACTCAATGAGATATTCATGGTCATTTGAAGAAGTAGATGAAAAATTAAACCAAATTATGACTAATATCTTCAGAGCATGCGAAGAAACATCAAAAGAATATAATCTTGGCATTAATTATGTAGCCAGCGCAAATATTGCAGGCTTCAAAAAAGTTGCAAATGCAATGATAGCTCAAGGAATTATATAAATATAAATAAACAAATTTAAAAGCCTGCCTTTTAGGCGGGCTTTTTAAATACCATTCTAACTAACAATTTTTTATTGGTGATGTTATTTCAAACATCTTTTCGATGCATTTTGTTGCTTTTTTTGCAACGTCTAAATCAATTTCAATCACATTTTCTTCTTTTAAAAGAGTATTATAAATACTATCTAGCGAATTTTTCTTCATATCGGGACAGATAATATTTTCATCAATTAAAATAAATTCTTTATTCCATCCTTCTTTTTTAGAATCACGATTTAACCTATCTACAACCCCTTTTTCTGTTGCAATAACAAATTGTTTTTTATCAGATTTTTTAACGTACTCCATAATTTCTTTTGTAGAACCGATAAAATCAGAACGCTTTGCAACCTCTTGATTACACTCCGGATGAGTTAATATCATTGCATTTGGATAATTTTTTCTTGCACGTTCTATTTCTTCTAATCTAATTCTTTGATGTATCGGACAATAGCCGTTAAAAGTAATTATTTCAATATTTGGCAATTTATGTTGAACATATTTGCCCAAGAAATTATCAGGAACAAATAAAACTTTATCCGAATTTAAATTTTTAACTACTTCAATTGCATTTGAAGAAGTACAGCAAACATCACAATTTGCTTTTACTTCAGCGGTTGAATTAATGTAGCATACAACGGGAATATTTGGATTTCTATCTTTAAATGACTTTAGATTTTCAACATTAATCATATCAGCCATCATACAACCGGAGTTTAAGTTTGGAAGCAAAACTTTTTTATTTGGAGAAAGCAATTTTGCGCTCTGCGCCATAAAATATACGCCTGCAAAAACAATAATATCAGCGTTTGTTTGAGCAGCCATTTTGCTTAAATATAAAGAATCGCCAACAAAATCTGAAACTTCATCGATTTCAATGTTTTGATAGCAATGCGTCAATACTATTGCATTTTTCTCTCTTTTTAACTCTTTTATTTTACTTATTAAATCCATAATATTTCCTAATAATAAGCCGTATGCTTGTGTGTATTATTTAATTAAACTACAACAAAAGCATACGGTCAATATTATTTTAATCTTATAGCATAGTAGAAATTAATTCTTGATTAGATTTAGGGCTTAAATATGCAGGAGCAATATCAAAAACAGTCTTACAACCGCATTGACCTTCTAAATTTAATCTATGTGCAGCTCTTGCATAAGCAACTAATACGCTTGACGTAAATTCTGGATTTGAATCAAGCTTCAAACTATATTCTATAATATGTTTAACATCTTTTGATGTTTCGCCACATCTCAATACAAAACCGCCATGAGGAATAGCTGAATGATTTTTATCAAGCTCTTCTTTTGAAATAAAATGAACTGTTGTATCATAATCTGCAAAATAATTTGGCATAGTTACTATTTCATGTTCAACCTTTTTAGCATCAGCACCATCTTTTAAAACAACAAAACATTCTCTTGTGTGTTTTTGTCTTGTTGTTAATTCTGGATTTTTACCGCTTCTAACTGCTTCTAAAGCTTCTTCAACAGGAATAGTATATTGTCTAGCATCTAGTACACCATCAATTCTTCTTATAGCATCAGAATGGCCTTGACTAACGCCTTTTCCCCAGAAAGTATAGTCTTTTCCATCTGGCAAAATACAATTAGCATAAAGTCTGTTTAAAGAAAACATACCAGGGTCCCAACCTACTGAAATTATAGAGATTTTATTGGAAGCTTTAGATACTTCATCAACGTTTTTAAAATGTTGAGGGATATTTGCATGGGTATCAAAACTATCAACTACGTTAAATAGTTTTGCATATTTTGGCGTTTGTACAGGTAAATCAGTAGCACTTCCGCCGCATATTATTAATACATCAATCTTATCTTTCCAATTTTCAATGTCATCAACTGACTTAACTTCAGCGCTAGAGTTAACTTTTAAATCTTTAGGATTTCTTCTTGTAAAAATAACCTTTAGCTCAACGTCGCTATTTTTTAAAACAGCTTTTTCAACTCCACGACCTAAATTTCCATAGCCTAAAATACCAATTTTTGTTGTCATGCTTGCCTCCTTGTGTTTTCCTAAATATAACACCAATTTTAGAGGTTTGCAAAAATATTAATGTAATCTTTATATGAAATTAAACCTGTTCAACAACGCCCAAAGTCTTTAAATAAGGCAATTGAGAATCAATCGTATCCTTGCTTGCCAAAATAGAAGTTGTCGGATTATAGGAAAATATAAAGTTAGCAGCTTGTTTTACATCTTCCTTAGTCATCTTATCAATTGCTTCAATGTATTTATCAATACGTTTTATTCCATAAGGTTCAAGAACATTCATAGCCAAAAGCTCAGTTTCTGATAAAGGATTTTGACATTGACCTATAATTTTTTGTTTTAATAACATCTTGGCACTTTCAAGCTCTTCATCAGTAACATATTCATTCTTTAACAATTCAACATGTTTTTTAAATCCATCCAAAGACTTTTGAACATTATCATAAGATTTTATTCCTTCATCCGGATTATCAGTTGTCGTTTGAATTTGAAGAGTTAAAATGCCCGTATTTGCAAAAGATTGAATAGAAGATGAAACGCTGTATGCAAGATTTTGGTTTTCTCTTAAATCTGAAAATAATCTTGAATTTGTACTTCCGCCAAGAATTGTATGCACTAATTCAAATTTAACTTCATCTTCGATATTTCCAGACATTGGAAATTTATATGATTGACAAATTTGAGCTTGATTTAAATCATCAATATCATAAATCACATTGCTAGCAGGATTTGGCTGAAAAATCGGAGATAATTTTTGTATATTTTCTTGGAAGATTATATTTGGCATATTTTGATGTGCAATCAGACTATTTGATAATTGTGAATATTTATCTGAAGGCAGAGTTGCAACAAAAGACGATGAAGCACTTTTTAATAAGTCATTATAAAACTCTTTAACATCATCTAAAGTCAACCTATCAATATCATTAAGCATTTTAGATTCTGTTGGAAAATATCCAGGGTATAATCTATCTAACAAGTTAGATGTAGCGTCTTTTTGACTTGTTTTTAACATAGATTTTACAAACTTTTTCGCAGCCTCAAAATCCTCTTGAGTTAATTTAGGATAATACATTAATTCGTTAATTATTCCAAGAGTTTGTTCCATATTTTCGGGCATGCAATTAGCTGAGATTTCAATGCTTCGTCCATTTACATAAGTTGAAACATCAATTGCGTTTAATTCTTTGTATCTATCTAGCTCACTTTGATTGTGATATTGAGTTCCTTTTTTAAACATGTGTCTTAAAACCATTGGCGCTGTAGGATTTTTAGACTTAATTGGCGGTGTATTTACACACCAATTAAAAAAGCATAAATTTGATTTTGTTTTATTCAATACAAGATGAGTATTATTTGATAGCTTATATTCATTAATATCATTAGTAGCGATATTTTTAATTCCTGCAAATGAAATATTTTTAGCATTTTGCTTATTTACATTATAAAGAGAATATTTAGATTGAGAATAATTTTGCTTAATTTGCTCTTCGCTAACGCTCATCGGATGAACAACCACTATAGAGGCCCTATTTAGATTGTAATATCTTCTTGCAAAATTCATAATATCTTCTTTTGTAATGCTTGAAGCTATTTCTTTGTAATTTGTAAAATAATCAATAGAATTATCCCGCAAAGAATCACCCAAAAAATCACATATTGATTCAGAATCACACATAGCAAATTCTAAATTTTTATTTATGTAATTTTTAATTGCAACCATATCATCATCAGACAATGGTTGAGTTTGCAATTTATATATTGCATCATAAAAAATATCAAGCCCTTTTTGCTCATCATTAGGATTTGAGTTTATAGATACAATCATAGCGTATGGATCAGAATCTTTTAAACCAACTTTTTGAGTAGCATAACTATAGCTTGCATCCATATCATCTAAATTATTTTTTAAATCAGAAGTAGAACAACTGCTTAAATAATATTGAATCATTTCATTAATAATAAATGCCTTTGAATTTGTTTTAACAGGCCCAGAAAAAGCAATAAATGATGTGGTGGAATTTGTTTTTGAAGTTCTTATATCTTCTCTTACTGCATTTTGAACAGGGGTTAAATCTTCTTTTTTAACACCAATTTTTTGATTATGTTCATATACAGGCTTAAAGCTTTCTGTCACTGTTTGCATAATTGTATCTATTGGTATAGTTTCATCTGCAATAATAACAGTATGAAGGTTTTCAGGAGCATAATAAGTTTGATGATAATTATGCATATCCTTCTTAGTTAAGCCCATAACCGTATCAATAGAGCCTGCCACAAGATTTTTAGAATTTGATTTTATTTGGAATAAATTTCTTAATACTTTATCATAAGCTACAGTTGAAGGGTCATCATTAATCATTGAAATTTCAGAACATATAGGACCTTTTTCAGATTCCATAGCTTCAACATCAAAATTAGGATTATAAATCATATCGCCTTGTATTTCAATTGTTTTTTTTAGCTCATCAAGACCCATGTAAGGCGCCATAATATAATAATTAATTTGAGCATAATCAGTAGACGCATTTGTTGATGCACCCATTTTGCCTACCATTTTAAAAACGTCGCCATCTTTTAATTTTGAAGAGCCTTTAAACAAACCATGTTCATTAACATGTTGAACTCCTCTTTTTTCATCTGTTTCATTCATTGAACCTGCGTCAACAAAAGTTTTCACGATACTTTGCTCATCTTTTCTTTGCATAATTGCAATCTCATGACCATTTGAAAGTCTGAAAAGATGTGTTTTTTCACCGCTCGGAGAAGTTAATTCACCAATTTTTACATAAGAAGCATTACTTTGATTTGCAAAAGGAGCATAAGGATATACTATACTTTGATTATAAAAACTCGCTTGGTAAGGATTTTGTACGTATTTAGGCGCGCTAAAAGTGCCAGAATACTTGTATTGTGGCATATATGTATAATTATTTAAATAATAAGGATTTATATTTTGCAAAGACATAGTTATTCCAAAAAATGTATATATTTATTTTAAAACAAATCAAAAGAAAAAATTGACATGTAAATACGAATATTTTTGGTGTAATATTATTGTAATTACAGAATTTGGACAAATTTTATGAATAAAGAAAAAATTATCGGAATACCAAAAGCTATGTTATACTACACATATTTTCCATTTTGGCATGGCTTTTTTAATGATTTAGGAATTGAAATAGTTTTATCAGACAACACAACAAAAAAAACAATTTCAGATGGAGCATCCTTAGTTGTAACTGAAACTTGTTTACCTATAAAAGTATTTGTAGGTCATGTTATTAATCTTATAAATAAAGGTGTAAAAAATATATTCGTGCCATCAATACAATCAATAGCGCCTAAAATATATAATTGCTCCAAAATAAGAGGACTTCCGGATTTAATAAGAAATGTTGTAAGAGGCGATTTTAATATAATTGAAGCAACACTCGATAAATCAGAAAAAGATAAAAACTTAATTGATTTTTTAACAGAAATTGCAAATCAATATAATATTAAAGACCTTGAAACAATAAAAAAAGCTCAAAAGGCGGGTTTTGTTGTACAAAATAATTTTAATGTTATGGTTCAAAACGGGCTTTGCTTTGATGAAGCATTGAAGAACGCAAAAGAAGGAAAAGTTATAATTCCTCCAAAAAAAGAAGAAAAAACAATCAGTGTTGCACTAATCGGACATGGTTACAATATATATGATAAAAGAACCTGTATGGATATATTTAAGAAACTTGAAAATATGGATGTTAGAGTATATAATGCGTACGAGCTTACTTTAGAGCAATTAAAGGGCGGCATGCATTCACTTAGTTCAACTCTATATTGGGCTAATCAGTATGAAATGACAGGATGTGCAGGTCATTATCTTCAAGATGAAAAAATAGATGGAATAATCACGCTAACTGCCTTCGGATGCGGGCCAGACAGCTTAATGCTTGAAGATATAAGAAGAAAAGCAAAAAATTTCAACAAACCGCTATTAAATCTAACTATTGATGAGCATACAGGTGAAGCTGGATTTATAACAAGACTTGAAGCTTTTTGCGATATGCTATACAGAAACAAAAGAGCAAAAATTTTAAAACAAAAACAAAAAGTAGAAGAAATAATACAAAGGAGCTAAATTAAAGCTCCTTTTTATTCTTCATCTAAATCATCCGCATCAGTTATTGCATTTGCAACCATATTAAACTCATCGTCATCTTCAATAACTTCAAATGTGCAATCATTATCGGTTTTAATCATTCTCATGATGATTAATTCATCGTCATCATCGTCAGAAGTTGGCAAAGTATCCTCTTCAACAACCGATAAAAGCGCATAGTCTTTATCTTCGACTGTAACTATTTCTTGTAATTTCATAAAAATTTCTTCGCCTTGTTCGCCGATTACTTTAATAATTTCAGGTGAATTTTCTTGCATGTTGTATTCCTTATCTATTGTTTTCTAAATATTCCGTCAATATAACACAAGCAGCAGTTACATCAACCATAGCTTTATTTTTTGTGTATTTTTTTTCTTTTGAACGAAGTATATCTTCTGCTTGAGATGAAGAAAGTCTTTCATCTTGTTCAAGTATAACATATTCTTTTCTTAAGGGTTTAACAAAATCGAAGCAATTTTTTGCTTGAAAACCCAAAGAACCGTCCATATTATAAGGCACTCCAATTAAAATTGTATTTGTAGAATATTCATTACATATTTTTTTAATTTCTTCAAGAGCTGATTTATCATCTTTACGAATGATAGTTTTAATTGGAGTTGCACCAAGCCAAAGTGCGTCGCAAACTGCAACGCCGATTCTTTTGGTACCTATATCAAGTGCAACAATTCTATTTCTTATAACCATTTTTCCTCAAGTTGTGCCATAATAAGTTCAAGTTCATCTTTAGCATATTTAGTAGGAACATCTTTTTTGAATATATTTTCTTCGTCAAGTTCACTTAATTTTGAGGCACAAATATAATAAATGCTCTTATCTAAAAGAGAAGTTAAAAACATTTTTGTGTACGGATTTTTAAAACACAAGCTATATGCACAAGCTGAGGTAAGTTTTAATTTTGCCAAAGAAGCAACATAGCTTTGGATAAGCAATCTGCTTTGAATTTCACGCATAAATTTTTTATTTTCGATAAAATTATCATCAATTGTTTTAGATACAATCTCGTTAATTTTATCTAAATCAACACAATGAAGTTCTTCCATTTTATCGATGATTTTATCAATATATTCATTTTCTCCATACAAATAAAACCAAGTATCAATTATTTTAGAGCTAATAAACTTCATAACTTTTAGTTTTGTTAATTTCGTTATCTCGAGTTTTGAATTAATAAACTCTGAAATATCAAAATTTATTGCCCTAACATCATTTAACATATTTTTCCATACAATTAATTCATAAGGCAATTCTATATCATTTTTATCTGCTTTTACTAAATAATGTAAATATAGGCTCTTTAGCGCAACAGGATTGATTTTAATCGGAACATAATCATTAAATAATCTTTTTATGATTGAATTAAAATTTTCCTCCGGAATAGAACAAAAGCCCATACAGGAAGTAATCCCTTGAACAATATTAACTGTAAATAAAATTGTATGTATTAATCCATCATTACTTTTTCTTGAAAAAACTAAAGAAAAATTAGATTTTCCATCTACAAAACTAATAAAGCATTTGTATATTGAGCTATTTTTTGTAAGAAAATCATTTTTAAAATTAGGATTTAGGGCTTTTATCTTTTTTATTTTTCTTTTAATTCTTGCTTTTATTTTATTCTCAAATGAAGAATTTTCTAATATAAATTCTAATCCGCAAAGAGCATAAGGCGAATTTGAATTAATCAATACATCAAAAACTATATCAAGCTCGTCATTATCTAAATTTAATTGTGCTAAAATCGAAAATGCATTCGCTAAATCATCATTGCTAAATTCAGATTTTAAATTGTCCAAAAAATTAATTTTTTCATCTTTTGGAATATTGATATAAAAATCCAATAAATCGATTTGCACTTCCGGATCAAATATTGCATTGCTCAAAAAACTTTTTATGCCATTATGAGCTAAATCCTCGGGATTATCAATATAATCAATTATATCCCTATAATTAAAATTTAATCCTTTTTGTCGCATTAATGACATAATTAAAAATTTTTTATCATCGGCGACTTTTTTATCTTTTAAAAAATTAAAAGCCACATCAGCAAAAACATCGCCATCGATTGCTTCAAAAGCTATAATTGAACAAATATCACAATATATACCCTCAGATGAAATAATCTCCTGCAAAAGAATTTTAAATACAGAATTTTTATCCTCTAATTCGGATATATAATCAATATCTTTTTTTAGCTCTATATTGTTAATTTCTGACTTATCACGATATTTGTTTAAAATATTTATTAAA
>CALUZF010000003.1 GCA_944325165.1 Candidatus Gastranaerophilales bacterium | reverse complement strand
AGCAAATTGTAGCTGGTATTATAGCGAAACAAACAAGATAAATATTAATTAAAAGCCTGATACATCAATGATTTTGTAGTTATCAGCTCTATCTTCGACAACCATAGCTTTAAAATCCCATTTGGTATGTGGAGCTAGGTTATTTATATTATCCATTGTACTTCCGATTTGTGTTCCATTTTTGTCGTACAGATTAATTTGAATTTGTGCATATCCGTATGTTCTATCTGTATTGTTTATAACGGTTCCACAAATAGCCCTACCGCCGTATGACGATATATTACAATTATGCGAATTCAATACTTCTAATTTTGGCTTTGATTTTGTCTTGTTGTTTATTGAATTATTGGAGCCATCCTCCATAAAAGATGGAATTGTTGCCATTAAAATTAGAATTATTACTGGTGTAAGACAACCTACAGCAATATTTCTACCAATATTGTTTTTAGATTTTATTATTAATTCTTTCTGACAATAAGGGCACATAACGGCTTTATCGTCAATCTCTTTTCCGCAATTTGGACAAAACATTTTCATTCCTCCTATCTTGAAAGTTCATAACCATCACTGGTTTTAAACTTACCGCATATTATATAAATTAAATCTATCAAAGCCCAAGGTGCTGAAATTATAAGACCAAAAAAGGAGAACGTTAAAATTAATTGCAAAATAGCTGTTCCTGTGTGTCCAGTGTAAAACCTATGAGCACCCATCCCACCCAAAAATAAACATAGCAACAAAGCAGTTACCCAATTTTTGTTACCTAGAGTATATGCCGAATTCCCAGTTGGTACACCACAATGAACGCATATTGCCGCTTTATCATCTATTTCTTTTCCACAATTCTTACAATACATTATATACCTCCTTAATTACTTGATTGTACAGCCAATATTTCATTAATTTTTTCTTTTATCTGTTCGGAAAAATTAAATATATCATCAATAGAATTAATAGCAATTTTTTCTTCTTTTTTATCTTTTACAAATGCTATATATTTTTGTGAACGGTTAAAATACAATCTACATATAGCCTTTCTTATATTGTCATCTAATAAAACATTGAAATAGCTAGCATTATCCCTATATGTTATTCTTTTTGTATCAACAACACCATTTAAAAGACTTTTTACTATTGCGTAGCCTTCTAATTCTTCAAGAGTTGTTATAATTTCGTTTTTTGTTTCTTTGGTTTCTTGTTTGGAGCTTAAATTAAAATCGAGGGATGTTTTCATTACTTTTGACATAAAGAGGTTAAATGCTTCTATGGTAGTATTTTTATGTTTTTCAATAATTCTATCGGTAATGCGACCTTCACAAACTCCAGATTTATTTATTAAATACCTTATAAAATCATCGCTTGGTTGTCTGTATTCATTTTCAATAACTTCTTCAAATTGCTTAATATACTTTAAATCACCTGCATTTGAAAATGCTTTTTCTATATCAAAATTTTCTTTGCAAAATTCAGATAGAGTTTCTATTTGATTTTCTTTGAAATCTAATAAGTTAAATGTAAAAAACGGCTCATTATCTAATTTGCCAGCAGATTCAATATCAGAAAAGAATTTATATACAATTCCATTTGATAAAATTATAAACTTTGCGTCAGTAACACTAAAATATCTTATAAGTTGAGTTGCGTGTTTTTTAATATCTAAAGATTTATTATCAACTTTCTTGCATTCAATGAGTATTATCGGTTTATTATCTTTTAATATTGCATAGTCAACCTTTTCACCTTTTTTAACTCCTACATCTGCAATATATTCAGGTACAACTTCAATAGGATTAAAAACATCATACCCGAGTGCATTAATAAAAGGCATAATTAATGCGTTTTTTGTTGCTTCCTCTGTTTGCAAGCTGTCTTTCATAGCCGAACAGCGTTCCTTTAGCTGGTTAATCTTTTCAATAAATTCCATATAGCAAATACCTCATTATTTTTTAACTACCTCAATAGGATATTAACACAAAAAGGAATATAAATATACCTTATTTAAGTTAAGGAATAGAAAGAGAGTTAAAAAGTAGTCATAAATATTCTATTTTAAGAAAAATAGCGAGGTACAACCCTATGATATTTTACGACAAGGAATTTTTAGGCAAAAAATTTAAAGAATATAGAAAAAAGGCGAAATTAACCCAAGAAGAACTATCGGAGAAGATAGGAATTGCAGAAAAACACTATGGAAAATTAGAAAGAGGTGTTTTTATGCCAAGCCTTGAAACATTTTTTAAATTGATAGATGTTTTAAATGTTCCGCTGTCAGAGTTTGGGTTTCAAGTTGAAGAAAACAAAAATACAAATAGGGATAAGATTATTAAAGAAGTGTATTCTTCTAATAATGCCGAGCTAGAGTTATTTGTAAATTTCATAGAATCAATAAAGAAATATAATAAAAAAATTAAGGGATAGGATTATGGGAAAACGTCAAGAATATACAAAAGAATTGCTAAATTTACTGTATAATTCAAAACAGAATAGTAAAACCTTGCTAGAAGTAAATCAAGGAGTTAAAGAGCTTATAAGAAAAGATATAAGCGGTATGATTGAGGTTATAAATGAATTGAATACACTAGGCTATACGCACGTTGTAGCCAAAAGAGGTATAGGACAGAACTTTTTTACAACTATACCAGAGGATTATTTGACATTAAGGGGTGAAGAGTATATTGAAGATTTGCAAAAAAGTTTGGCTTAATTTTTTTGTGTAATATTTGTGTAGTGTTGTGTAATTTTGTGTAGTTTTATAGAGTTTTATTTTTATTAAAAATACCTTAAAACCATTGATTTTATTAAACTATATAAAATTTAATAAAACTACTAAACCACACTCATAACCCGAAGGTCGTTGGTTCAAATCCAGCTCCCGCAACCATTTAAAGGAAAAGCCTGAGATTTGTGTACGGTATGTGTACGGTCTCAGGCTTTTCGTATTTATATATGTTTTTTCACTTTTAATGTAATTTAACGACCAGTGTAATTTAACGACCAGATTGATTTGTACGGATACTTTGATTATTTTGGCTTAGGTCACTCTGTGAGGGCGTTTTCAGGTCGGAAAATTACGATAACCCGCAAAAATCAAACTGCCGAAATGGACTTTTTTCGGACTGTAGTGATTATTGATTTTTTCTTAAAAAGCTAGCGTTTAGACCGTTTTTAAGGTGTACGGATAGTTTGATTATTTCGGTATAGTCCAGTTGTGCAAGGAATTAAAAAATAACAAAATTACTTATTACATATATCTTTAGTAATTTTGATGATTTTATCTTTCCAATCAACCACATTTCTTATGGACAGTTTTTTAATCCCACTAATATATGTTTCCATAAATTTGTAGTCAATATTTTTATTTTCATCAATTGGCAATTTAATCTTATCTTTTTGAATTTTTGTTTTTGAGATGGAGTTGCCCCATTCATATTTTGGTTTTAAGCTTTTATATAGAGCAGACACTAAAAATAAATGTATATTCTCAGTTTTATATCTTTCATCTTTTAAATATAATGCTAAATTATGACTATCATTTGAAACATAGTCATTTTCTTGATATGTAATAACAAGAGTTTTACCTCCAATCATTATTGAGTTGCCTTCTTCAATCCATTCTTGTGGTGCATTAATATTTGTCGTTATTGAATTATTTCCAACTCCAGCTGTCACATAAGGAATAGTACCACTATTTGGAATTATCCATTCTTGTAAAATACTATGTGTATTTTTTACATTAAAAATGCCATCTTGTCCAGTTATATTAAATTCATCAAATTGAATTTTCTTGTTTTTTAAATTTTCGATGGCAGATAATTCTTCCTGGGTTAATTCATAATTATCAAAACCATTTATTTTCAAGTAAGCTTCGAGTTCGCTTATTCGTTCCTCTTCGAGTTCGCTTATATAGTGTTCCATATAGTGAAAGTCGGGTTCTTCATTTTTATTTACAGGTAATAAGATTGAAAAATTTTTTAATTGTTCGATTTTATATCCCCCTTGCTGCCCATTGTATTGAGAAACAAATTTTTTTATGCATGTAATAAAATATAATGCAACTTTCGGTGTAATTTTAAATTTTGGAATTAGTTTATTAATGTTTTGAGAACAATAATAAGGTTCTTCTTGATATTTTACATATTTATAATTTCCAATAACTGTTGCTGTAATTGTATTAGACACACTAAGGGAAAATAATACAAATTCCTCTAGCTATAAAGTCGATAGAAAAATATTTGATACTTTAAAAAATATTTAGAGCTGTTCTTGCAAAGGTAACTTTTGAATTATGAAAAAGAAGGAATTTTAAATCCTAAGAAAAAAAATGAAAAAAGATACTATAGTCTTGATGATTTAGAAAGAGCAAGGTTTGCAAGATTTTTAGCTAAAAACAAAATCATGAAACTTGAAGGTGTAAAAATTCTTACTTCCGTATTAAAGAAAACAAATATTAAACCTGAAGATTATTTTAATAATACCCAATAAATTTTAAAGTTGCTAAAGAACAGCTGATTAAGATGTCGGAATAAGAAAAAGAGATTATACTCCTGAATTTTTAGGAGCATAATTTATAAAATACAATTTTAAGCTATTGTTGACCAATTAAAACATCTTATGTCTATACAAAAGAAAGTATTAAACAAGCTCCTATGGGTAAATTGTTGAGATTAATTTTGTTTGAGTTTGTTACTTTTAAATTAAGCTCAACAATATCTTCATAAATATTTGAATAAAATCCCTTCAATACTTTGCTTGTTATTAATTCTTTATTTAAGTTTATGCAAACCTTTTCCTTTTCTGTATCTAAATTAAAACAGAAAAGATACTTAGCATTATTGTTTTCATCTAAATATAGCCAAGCTAAACTTATATTATCCGTATCACATAGCTCTATTCTTGGATTTTTAATTTCATCTTTAATTTTTGAAAACACCTCTCTCATTTCAAAAACAGCCGATAAAAATTCTTCATTATTACCCCACTTATATGGTTTCTTTTGACTTTTTATGTAATTAAAAGAATATTCTTCTTGCTTTTTGGGTAATGAATCTCTTAATTCATATCCCATTCCCATATAGCTTGGAAGCTCTAGAAAAAAAGCACAAAACATTCTTATTTCATTTCCAAGGGGCGATTGATAGTGTATATTATGTTCTTTTTTATCTGAATCATTTGTAAAAGCACATATACAAGGTGCAAAAGAAAAATGTTTAGAATAAATCCCAAGAAAATCTTTAATGTGATTTATGTAGTTTTCATTCAAAAGTCTGTAATTTAAATTTCCCAAAACAACATCAAAATCTTTATTTATCATATCAGAATAACCATCAATGTAATAAGTGTTATAAAAAGCCTCTGCTAATGTTGCAAAATAAGGGGTATCTTTTTGAATAGCTTTTTTTAATTCTTTCCAAAATTCTTTTTTCTTATTTTTCCCTATAGTTTTTGATGAATGAGAAATTTGATTGTGTGCCATATCGGCTCTTGCAAAATCAAAATTAAATTCTTTTTGAATTTGTTTATATTTATCCATAAAATATTTCCAAACTTCTGTTTCATATTTTGAAGTTTGAGGATATCCCATATCGTCAATCTTGTACCACCTATATGGTGTAACACATCCTAAAATAACGGCATCGGGTGCTTTATTTTCGACTTTAAATTGAGCCCAATTCGTATTATTTTTACTTATAATTTTTTCAAATACAATCGGGCGAATTGGTGCATGTTCAACTACTGGAAGTGTTTCATAGCCAAAAGAGCGTATGTATTTTATTAGCTCTAATCTTACAGGTTCCCACTGTTTTTCATTTGTGCCAAATATAATTTTGTGGCGTAAATATTCATTGGTATTATTAAATAAATTATCTATATCAAAATCAATCTTAGAATTTTTATTTTTAACAAATTCTATAATCTTTTTTTCAACTTCTAAATATATCTTGTTATAATCAATTTCAGGGGGGAATAATTGAGAAGTTTTATCTTTATTCAATTTAGCCCACTCAAAATATTTAGGGTTTAAAAATACAATTTCAGAAAAATTGTCAACATGGGTTAATACATCAAACCCAACCGCTTTTCCTAATGCATGTAAAAGATTTATTGTAACCTTAAGCTGTTTTTCAACTGTATCAAATCCATCTTTTTTAAGTTCATTATCAAAAAATTCATCTGAAATACGCCAGCTATTTTGTACATATAAACTACCTTCATGCCCTGATTCAAAAAACGGCATAATATGTATTGCATTTTCAGGAAAAGTTAGCGCATATTTTACAATATTAATAAAGCTGCCTGCAATTCTAGGGTTAACCCCTATAATTTTCGATTTTTTAAACCAATCTGAATTATTACAAGAACTTACAGGACTTTTAATTAATTTATTACATTGATAGGCTTGAAAAAACTTATCTTTTCCAAGCCTATCAATCATTATTTTTTTAAAAACATTTAAATCTATACCTAAAATATCCTTTGGAGAAACTAACATAAATTCGGTATAGTTTTTAAATTGCTGCATATTTATTGCCTAAAAAGTTCTTCTTCTTCAGCAGTTAAAATATCCATGTTTATCTGATGAACTTTGCCTCTAATTTCAGCAAGCATTTCAACAGCTTCTTTCTTTTTGGCATCTAATTCTCTTATTGTCGCCTGCAAGTCTTTATATTGTTTAATTAAGTTCATTTTTTCAGTTGTCAATTTTTTCACCTTATCGCTATTGTATAATCCTTCGATATTAAAATCATCATTTACCACACTTGCTCTTTGTGTTGCCTGAGATTTTTGCACTCCTGTAGTTTGTTGACTTCCTTGCGCAGATTGAGAAGATGATGGAGTGGAGCTATAACCCCCACCATACGAACCATAACCACCACCTGAGCCAAATGCAATTGCGTTTGTTGTCCCTGCAAAAGAAATATTTGATAGCAATGAATTCTTTAACTTAACAGAATCAATTTTATTTTTCTTTCCTGTTTCATAAATACTTGTACCTGTAAAACTTTGTAAATCACTTGCTTTAGCTTTTGTACTTTTTGAACTTGAAAGTTTTTGTTTTGAATGTTTTTTTGAAAACAATAAACTATTGTCGTGAGTATTGATTGCCATTGTCGTTTCTCCTTTTATCTAACTGTATTTTACAACATTTGATCATATGTGCCAACTATAACATTATCTTTTTCTATTCTTTTTTGCTGTTTTTTATTGTGAATAGTATGGGGCAAAACAGGCGTGTAATCCATTTGTTCACTATTTTCAAAGACAAAACTAGAATTATAAACAAATACACCATCTTTTGCTGCTGTTATAAAGTTTAATTCCTGTGGCAAAAGTAATTTTTGCCCATCATTTAATTTAATTACTTTATTTGGTGCAAGCAAAAAATTACTTTTATAAAAGCAACAGCACCTTGAACATACGGGGAATTTACCATGTTCAACAAGTCTTTGTCTTATTAGATTTGCCTTATGGTTATCAAAAATTGTCCAAAAATCCTCTTTTCTTAAATCGCCAATTTCGTTACAGATACAATTTGAAACCTTGCCATCGGGTGTAATAGATGGCGCCATCCAAGGAGTTGTGCAAACCCTATTTTTTCTGATTAAGAATAAATCTTCTTCTAGATAATATTTTTTCATTTCTTCAAATGTTAAATGAGGAAAATCATAAACCTTGGTAGGAGCATATTTTTTTCTCAACTGCTCTATTATTGAATATAACTTCTGAATATAATCTTCATCGAACTTATATTCAACTTTCGGCTTTAGTTTTGTTGTATATTTTTGATTAAAACATTTAATCCACTCTTTATTGTTTTCTTTGTCTAATTTATCAGACGAAAACTGCAAATGTTGAAAACCAATGAAAGCAGGTTCATATTGCCACATAGTTTGTGCAAATTCCAATATTTCATCAATATTTTCGGGCAACATTACAAAATTTATACAAGTCCTTATTTGCCTTTTTGGTTTGTTGATTTTTTGTATTAGTTTTAAACATTCTACAGATTTTTCAAAGCTTCCTTTTGTATTTCTAATCCTATCATGAGTTTCACCAAGCCCATCAATGCTTATGGATATATTTGCTTTCGATTTTGCAATTGTATCAAGATGTTCTTTTAAAAGAAATCCGTTTGTTACAATATGTACTTTAAGTTTGTTTTCAACTGCTGACATTAAAATCTTGTCAAAATCTTTATGCAACAATGGTTCACCGCCCATTAAAGTAACAAGTGGCCTCGGTCTAACTATTTTTAAACTTTTAAAGAAGTTATCCCACTCCTCAAAGGTCATTTCATTTAATGTATTATTTTTAAATGTTGCACCGTATTGAGTACACATATTGCAAGTCATATTGCATCTATGAGTTAAATTAACAACAAATTCCATCTGAAAAGGTAATTCAAGCATATAAGGACTCCTTGATTTTATCTAATTTTCTAAATAAAACTTTTATCTCCTCTATAAGCTTATTATATCTATTTGATAAAGGTATATTTAGCGGCTTTAATTCATTTAAAAGCTCTGCGGGAAGTGCATTTTTAAATTGTTCATTTTGTTTTGAATATATATTTATTGCTTGTTTTACGCCGTCAAGCAATATGTCGCCATTGTTATAATCAATAAACACCGTTTTGCTTATTCCGTATTTATCTAATAACTGTTGATTTCGTCTTATTTGTTCCAAGTCTTGTTTTGAGCCAACCACAACACTAATAATAGGCAACTGCCTTAAAAGTTCTCTATTTTTTGAATCTTCTAAAAATTCTTTGTATTTATCTCTGGTCGGTATTTCAAAGCCAAGTATATCAACATAATTAAATATATTTAGCATATCTTCATCGTTTCTTGCATCGCCTGCAACAATAATAAGATCGTTTGTTTTATTTTTATAAATTTCCTCAACTTTTTTGTGGGTATCGATCAGCTTGTTGATCTTTTTATCTTTCCAAAAACCTTCTGTTGCATATGGTTTTACTGATAATGATTGGTAAGGTACACCATATTGAACATCCCAATCTTGTTCACAATAGCTGACTTTAGCGTTTATTTGGCTATGTCTTAAAAATTCTTCAAGTCGTTTTTTTATTGTTTCAACATCTGCATTATCTGAAAAAACGATATAGGGATTAAAATCGTAACCTTCATTGAATGAAGCAAAATTATTTCTGATATTAGCACTATTATCTAATATATTTTGAAGGGAAATATTGCCATAATCAATAGAACTTTTGTTAATTGGGACTGTGATTATATTAATGTGTTTCCCGTCTTTGGTTGGTGTTTTTGATATAAGCTCTTGCACTCTAGGTACTATTTGAGCAGGATTCCAATTCAGTTTCCTAGATAATTCATCCCTTTTCTTATGATCCAGTGTCTCTTTTGGATAAACACCGCCCTGTCTATAGAAAATATCTTTGCCGTCACAAGTAATTAGAGTATCAGGTTTTGGTAAATCTGCTCCTTGCGCTTTTAATTTACTTAGAAAGTAGTTAAATTCAGGTCGATTTCTTCCCGTTGTAATTACGAAATTAAAATTGTCACCAAATTTATTTATAAAATTTTGAAATGGTACATAACAGCAGTTAAACAGTCTTTTGATTTCATTATTATTTTTGTAACCATCATAAGTACAAATATCTTTATGGTCAAAAGGCATGTAAGTACCGTCAAAATCAGAAAAAAGAGAAAAGTTGCCTGCACTAAAATTGATTTGCCTATAGTGTTGTTTAATGTTAGTAATGCGCAAGTTTCACCAATTATTTCTATATTAATTTGTTAAACTAATTGTTTAATATTACTTCATTAAACCCTTTTTAAAGTTATTTTTAAATAGTATTTATATATAAAATTAATAATTATTTACATTCTTCTATTAAAAAATATTTTTTTGTAGTTTTATATATATGCAGACGTAGTGTTGTTATACTAAGAGGAAAAAATAATAAGTGAGAATTAATACTATAAAACTTAACATAGGTAGTTCTTATAATATTTCAAAGAATATTAGAAGCTTTGGTATAACAAAACCTATCTTTCAAGATAATGTTGATACGGTAAGTTTTAAAGGCAATAAAGACACTGTACCTGATTTTGAAAGTTTTATTACTTTTTTAGCATCAATTTATGAAGATTTAAAACAAACTACAGATAAACATTTGCAATCAACCAATCGACAAATGGGCAAAGATGAGATGAAAAACTTTTTAAAAAAAGCAGATTCATCAGACTTTAAAATAATGGGAGTTGGAACGAACTCAATTTGCTACAAGATTCCTTCAACTGATGGCGAAAGCTATGGTGTAAGGTTTTTTAGACCTGATGCTATGAACTACGGCAATGATTCTACGTACGAGAAAGAAGCTTTTGCACTAAAAAAAGTAAAAGAGTCAGGTGTTGAAGATGCTCAAGAATTGATTGATATAATTGAAAAAGATGGCAAACACTACATAATAACAAACCTTGCAAAAGGTAAAGTTTTAAATGCACAAGAGGGGAGAATATTAAATCCAAATCAAACCCGAGATGTTTTAAAAAAATTAACTCAGCTCGATAAAAGCGGTTTTATGCAATACGATGCTCAACTTGAAAATATATTTTTTAATGGAGATAAAGCTGAATTAATTGACTTTGGAGGATTTAGTGTATCTGTACAGGATAAAATAACTCTTGAAATGCTGAAATCATTAGGCGTTTCAATGGATTATGATTCATTCTACCCTGATTTTGGTGCATTAAAAGAGGGTGATATTAGAAGATTAAACCTTGAAGAATTGCTTAAAAATACAAAGCCGTATTTAGGCTTTTCTGATATTGATACAACTTGTATTTCAAGAAACGCTAATCCATATTTTAGTTCTCTATCAAATGTAGCTAATTTTGAATACAGAAGCCTCTTTTACCATTTATTTGATACTGCAAAAGCTAAAGATAGTGATATTGCAAGCCAAGTGTTGATAAATTATCTTAAAGCTAAAGGGTCTGAGCATCATAAAATTATGGTAAGTTTCTTTGAAGGATTAAATATTGATGAAGTATCAAATGCTTGCCAACTGGATAGAGAAACAATTTCTCAAAGAATTAAAAATGCAACAAGCTATGAAAAAATGCTGACCGATTTATTATCGCAAGAAACAATTAAAGAAAATGTTTTAAAAACAGAATTGGCAAAAATGCAAATAAGATGGGTGGCAGAGGAGCAAAAAAGTGCGGTTCAAACTCAGTTTGAAACTCTAGTTTCTATGATACAAGGTTTTAAAGATAAAGATACAGGTGAACTAAAGCAATATTATAATGATTCGCTGTCATTTTTTGAAAAATTAAAAGCTGGTATTTATAGAATACCTGAAGGTGCAAAAAGAGCTCAACTTGAGCCTGAATTCAATCTTGTAGAAAAATTATTTGTAAAAACAGCGCAAGCAACCCAAGACACCATGGAGACTGTAACAGATACTCTAAAAACAGAACCTGCTATGATAGTAAAACAAGGTTCTAAAAACGGAGGAAAAATTATAGCTGCAATTATTGGTATTGGTGCTGTTATTGGTTCTGTATTTGCTTATTTTAAACATAGAAAAAATAAACAAAATCAAAATATAGAAAATAATAACGCATTAGGAAATATACAGCAATCGCAAGCAAATAAAATAGGACAAAATACACAGCAAATCCAAACAGCTACAAAACCAATAAATTCTGCAAATACTACACCAATTAACCCCTTTAGCATGCATGATTTTCTTGTTTCGGTTAAACAATAAGTTATTCTTTTTGCAAAATTTAAAGATGTCTTCATAGTATCAAATGATTGTCGAGTAAATGCAGTTTTGAAATTTTCTTTATTAATTTTAATCAATATAAAATTTTTGCACTCGATAATTCTCCTTTTATTAAAGAAAGAATTTTTTCACGAGTTAGAGGTTTTTTATTTTTCTCTAATTTCATTCCTAAATAAATACTTTTGAGCAAATATTCTATCCTTTCATTTAATTAACACTCCTGTATTTTATTGTATGGAATTATATAATGTAGCGAAAAACGCGCATAATTTGTAAGACCTTCCAAATTTAGGCGGATTTTATGGAATAAAATTCATAGTGATGGTATAATAAGAAATTTACAAAATGATAAAAATTAAATAAGATTTTTATATCTTTTTTACTAAAATAATCAAACCAACCGTACGTAATAATCAAACCATGTGTTTCTTTACATAAACGGTGAATTAATTTGTAGAGAATTATGTAAGAGATTTTAGAAATATTTTTTAATTTTCATCAGGTCTTAAAATAACGAATTAACTAAATACGCCATCAATTTTTTCACCGCAAAATTTGCATTTTGAATCAATTATATTAAAATTTAAAACATCATAACATAATCTTTCAATTAAAATGTTATTGCATTTTGGACAGTATGTATTTGATGTTTTATTATTCAAAATATTACCGCTATAGATGTATTTTAAGCCCTGTTTTTTTGCTATTTCACAAGCTTTTGTAATTGTTTTAGCTGAAGTTTTTGGATAATTCAAAAACTTATATTGCGGACTGAAAGCACTAAAATGAATAACTGTATTATCTCCAAGATTATTCAATATCCAATCGCATTCTTTTTTTAACATATCATCAGAATCATTTAACCCTTCAATTAAAAGAGTTGTAATTTCAAGCCATGTGTTGGTGTTATGTTTTATATATTTTAAATTATCTAACACAATATCCAATGAAGCATTACAATATTTTTTATAAAAATCATCGCTAAATGCTTTTAAATCAATATTTGCAGCATCAATATATGAAAATAATTCCTCTAGCGGTTCTTTATTTATGTAACCTGCTGATACTGCAATTGTTTTTATTCCTTTGTCTTTCGCTAATTTTGCAGTTTCTAAGGCATATTCAAAAAATGCAATAGGGTCATTATATGTAAAAGCAATACTTTTGTATTTATTTTGAAGGGCAATATTAACAATATCGACAGGTGCTAGTTTGTGTATATAACCTTTATAATCATCTATTTTGATTTTGGTAATATGCCAATTTTGACAAAATAAACACCCCATATTACAGCCTATTGTTCCAAATGATAACACTTTTGATGACGGGTAAAAATGGTAGAGCGGTTTCTTTTCAATGGGATCTAATGCTAAAGATGAACAATAGCCAAAAGTTGTTAATTCTATATTTGAATTTATGTTTTTTCTTGCGTTGCAATAGCCATTTTGTCCTTCTTTTAGAATACATTTTCTTGGACAAATTTCGCACATTTGGATGTTATTTTCAATTTTTCTTTGATATTTCATAAAAAATATTATAATTAATTTAATAAATAATTAGAATATGCAAATAAAATTTCTATGGAAAAAATTAAACAACAATTAACAGCAGGAGTGTTTTATTCAAGCGATAAAACTGAGCTTGAAAATCTTTTTTTAGATTATGATAAAACACTAAAAGAAAAAATCATTGCTCCTGCAAGAGCAGTAATTGCTCCTCATGCCGGCTATAGGTACTCTGGAGTGCTTGCTTATGAAGCAATTAAAAATATCAACAAAGATACAAAAAATTTTTTCATTATAGCCCCCTCGCATACATACCCTTTAACAACAATTGGAATATCGGATTATGACGGCTTTTTAACCCCATTTGGCACTATATATCAAAATTTAGCTATTACAAATGATATAAAAAATAAGCTAAATTTAAATTATATCAATGAAGCATTTGAAAAAGAGCATTCAATCGAAGTCCAATTACCTATATTAAAGTATCTAAATAAAGACAATGATTTTAAAATAATTCCTATATTAACCTCTTATAATTCTTATGAAATAATTAATCAAATAATAAGCGAATATTGGGAAGATAAAAGGAATTCTTTTGTAATATCTTCTGATTTAAGTCATTTTTATAGTGATTCTGAGGCTGAAAAAATAGATGAAAAAACAGCGCAAATAATCGAGTCAAATGAATTTATAAAATTTGAACGCCCTAGAGCTTGTGGACATGAAGGAATATACGCTCTTAAAAAGTTTTCAAAAGATAATGATTTTTCATTAATTAGAATAGGTTTGTTTAATTCATCAAAAGCAACAAATGATAAAACAAGGGTTGTGGGCTATGGTGCTTGGAAACTTTATGAAGAAAGTAAAAATAAGTATATTAAAGAATATTTTAGCAATTTTATTTTAGATTTATGTAAAAAAAGTATTGAACAAAAAGGAAAATATTTTCCTAAAGAATATAATTGCGTGTTTGATGAAGTGGGTGCTTGTTTTGTTACTCTTGAAATAAACGGTTTTTTAAGAGGCTGTATAGGTTCTGTTGTTGCTTATGAGCCTTTGATTAATAATTTAGTTAAAAATGCTTATAATGCCGCATATAAAGACCCTAGGTTTTTGCCTTTATCTGAAGATGAAATTGATAAAATTGAAATTAAGGTTTCTATTTTATCTCACCCGATTAAAATAGAATTTAGTAATGAAGATGATTTGCTTGATAATATCACACCTTTTAAAGATGGAATTATCATAAAAGATGGTATTTATCAGGCTGTATATCTTCCAAGTGTTTGGGAGCAAATAAATAATAAAAAGGATTTTTTAAATTCGCTTAAAATGAAGGCCGGACTTGGCAAAAATCATTTTTCAAAAACATTTCAAGCTTTTAAATTTTATAGTGAATATATTAAAAAATAGTAAAGTCAAATATTGTAATTGAGCCTAAAATATGGTATGTTATCCTTGTTGTTAGAGGTTGAATAGATAAGGAGGCTTATTATTAAAGGTTTTGCTATGTTATCAATCGGCCAAGTTGGTTGGATTGAAAAGGAAATTCCAGAAATAGGGCCATACGATGCACTTTGCAGGCCAATTGCACTTGCGCCATGTACTTCTGATATACATACCGTATATTCAGGTGCAATAGGGGACAGACACAATATGATACTCGGACATGAGGCTGTTGGAGAGGTTGTAAAAGTCGGAAATTTAGTAAAAGACTTTAAGGTTAACGATAAAGTTTTAGTTTCAGCTATTACTCCCGATTGGAATTCACTTGCAGCGCAAGAGTCTTATGCAATGCATTCTGGCGGTATGCTTGGAGGATGGAAATTCTCAAATTTTAAAGACGGTGTATTTGCAGAATATTTCCATGTAAATGATGCAGATGGCAATTTAGCTCATTTGCCCGAAGGAATGGATTTGGGAGCCGCTTGTATGATAAGCGATATGGTTCCTACAGGTTTTTGTGGTGTAGAATTGGCTGATATTAATTTTGGCGATAATGTTGCAGTTATTGGTATCGGGCCTGTTGGGTTGATGGCTGTTGCTGCAGCTGCAATTCGAGGCGCTGCAAATATTTATGCAGTTGGCTCAAGACAAAATTGTATAGAGCTTGCTAAAGAGTTTGGTGCAACTGAAATTATCAACTATAAACAAGGTGATATCGTTAGTCAAATACTTGAAAAAACAAACGGTCAAGGCGTAGATAGAGTTGTAGTTGCGGGTGGAAATAATGATACATTTGAGCAAGCAATAAAAATCCTAAAACCCGGAGGAAAAATCGGAAATGTAAATTACCTTGGTGAAGGCGATTATATTAAAATTCCTCGTGTTGAATGGGGTTGTGGTATGGGTCATAAGCAAATTGTAGGCGGTTTAATGCCAGGTGGCAGATTGAGATCTGAAAAACTTGCCAGACTTGTACAAACAGGAAGAATACACCCTGAGAAAATGATAACACACGTATTTCATGGTCTTGATAAGGTAGAAGATGCACTTATGCTTATGAAAAATAAACCTAAAGACTTAATTAAACCGCTCGTATTAATTGATTAACAATAACTAGGTGTTTATATATTATTATTAAATCAAACTATCGCTATGGATTTATATCTAATGCTGATAGTTTGATTTTTAAGTTTTATTTTGCATATATTGATGCACTTTTAACGTTTTAGCATATTTTTAAAATTTAGATAAATTTTTAGGCTTAGAATTTTTAATTATAGCATTTATTATATCTAAATATAGTTGTAATTGGTTTTCATCAGATGAATATATAATTGTAAGCATTTTTTTCAACAAAGAATTTTCTTTATTATTTACGATTATCCCAAAA
Organism: Candidatus Gastranaerophilales bacterium; assembly: GCA_944325165.1. GTDB lineage: Bacteria > Cyanobacteriota > Vampirovibrionia > Gastranaerophilales > Gastranaerophilaceae > RUG14156. The sequence continues at coordinate 27,767 of CALUZF010000003.1, read as the reverse complement.
TCGTTTACATTTATTTTTAATATATCTGAAGTAACTGCAAGATGTAGTAAATTTAGTTCTGATTGTAGTCTTTGCTATTCAAATAAATGTACGTGTTGTGGATATCTATAAGTAATAAGTTTTTCATGTTATTTTTTTTTTTTTTTTTGGAATAAATTTCCTCCTTTTTTTTCATTGCAAAAAAGCCTATTAATTTAAAATTAGCAGGCATATTTATATTAAATATGAATTATAAACCATTAAACATCATATTGATTTTGCAAGTCATCAATTCTTTTTTGGAGAGTTGTTTTATCTTTGTTTGTTTGTTTTCTTAAATCGTCTTTTTCTTTTTCAAGTACAGAGATTTGCCTTTCTCCATCTTCTTTAATTTCTTTTTCAGCAGAATCGATTTTTGATATATTGCTTGTTAATGACTTATCTAGTTCGCTAATTTGTTTTCTTATATCGTCAATTTCTTTATTTGCCTCATGTCTTTGGGTTTCGGTTATATTTTGTGTGGCACCAAAGTGAATATTTTTTGAAATTGTTGAGCTAATAGGCTGAATATTCATAAAATTTTCCTATTTATTTTCGCCAAGATGAAATGTTATTTGACTGTTTAAATTGAATATTTGTCTTGAGGTTTTACTTATTAATTCTTCTTTTTCTCTTTCAATTCTATCTATTTCAGATTGCATTTGCCCTCTTATTCTGATTTGTTGTTTGGTTAATTCGATTAGTCTAGTTTGTCTATAATCTTTAATTTCATTAACTTTTTGTTTAAGACTTATTATTTTTGCAATATTTTCAAGCTCATTATCGCTTCTATTATAGTTATTGCCAAACGAACTATTATAATTTCTTTTAAAATAAACATTATTTCTAATTGGCGAGATATTCATGGCGTGTTCCTTTCTTGTCTAATTTTAGCTTAAAAATTTTTTTAAAATGTTTTTATTAAATTTTGTAAATTAATTTATGATATTTTTTTTAGGGTTTATGTAATAATATTGCAATGGATAAGACTTCAAAGAGTTTTATTAAAAGGAAAGTTTATGAACAAATTAAAAAATTATGCGCTAATTTTGGCTTCTGGTAGTGGTAGTAGATATGGCAAAAATACTCCAAAACAATTTGAAAAAATTGGTGATAAAACTATTCTTGAATACACTGTTTCAGCTTTTGAAACTAGTTTAAAGATTGATGAAATTATTGTGGTGGTGACTCCAAGTTATGTTGATTTTGCAAAAAAAATAATTGACAATGCAGGGTTTAAAAAGGTTTCTAAAGTTATTGAAGGTGGAAAATTAAGAAAAGATAGCTCGAGAATGGGTGTTTTTGTAATTGGTGATGGAGAAGCTAATGTTTTGATACATGATTGTGCGCGCCCTTTCGTCAGCCAAAGAATAATTTCTGATTGTATTGATGCGTTATCAAAGTATAGTGCAGTTAATGTTGCGATTAAATCTACTGATACTGTAATTGAAGTTAAAGATAATATTATCAAGTCTGTTTTAAATCGAGAAAATTTAAGGTGCTGTCAGACACCTCAATGCTTTAAGCTGTCGATTATAAAAAAAGCGCATGAATTGTCATTGAATGATGAAAATTTTACTGATGATTGTGGATTGGTTTTGAAGCATAATTTGTGTGAAATTTATGTCGTAGAGGGTGAAAATGATAATTTTAAGATAACTTATCCTAATGATTATTTTTTAGCTCAATCTATTGTAAATAATATGTAAATTTTTGTAACAGATGTTATTTTTCTCTTAATTTTTCTGGTTTTTTGCCGATATTTATTTTGTGGAGAAAAAGGAATATGTCGATGAATTACTCTGATTTAAAAATTGCATTTAGAGAATATCTGATTAAGTTAAAAGAAAAGGAAGGCGATAAATCAGATATTGAGGATGATATAAATATTTTTGAATATGCTAGTGAATTCAAAGATTTTTTAAAGCAGAATGAAGAATTTGACCTTGATTCTCAAACTATGAAAATGGACAACTTGCTTTCGCTTGATGCAAGTGAAATTGATGATTATTTGGAGCAAGCCAAAAATGATTTTGCTAAAAATGAAGATGAGGAATTTTTCTTTGATTTTATTGGCGATTTAACTTCTTCAGATAAAATGATTGAAGCAGTTGATATTGATGGCGACGGTAGTATAAGCGGCGAAGAATTACAAGGTTTTTTTGCAACTGTTGGTAAAAATGATGGCGATGACGAGAATGTTTCAATTAGTGATATTTTTGGTGGCATAAAAGATATTAATAATAATAAATTTGAAATGGTTGATTTGGCTGATTTTAAAAGTAATACTGCTCAAGAAACCCAAGCTGTTCAATCCTCAGGTGGCTCAGGCGGTGGATATAGCAGTGGGGGAGGCTCATATAACAGTGCTTCTTCTGCTTCATCAGCTTCATCTCAATCAGTGGCTGAAAACTCATCTAAATATGAAGGTATGAGCTTAGATGAGCTAAACACAGAATTAGAGCAAGAAACTGCAAATAATCAACAAAATCAAGAAGCATTTACTGCTGCGCTAAATGGTACATCTTCTGAAGTATCCGGCTTAAAAGAGCAGACAGATGCTGCTTATAGTAGTTTTTTAGATTTGTCTGACGATACTGAAGCTAAACAAGAAATTTCGGATAAAAGAGCTTTGCTTGATGAGATGGAAATTAGCACAACTAATTTACAATTAGAGCTTATGCAAGATGATTTGCACAAACAAGAATTAGAACTAAATATATCAACTATTGAACAACAAATCACATCTATTGACTCATCAGTTACTTCCTTAAATTCTCAAAAATCAGCACTTGAAGCTTCTGATGGACAAGAAGATGAAAATGGCAATGTCGTCGATAATTCTGCTCAGATAGCAGCAATAGACGCTCAAATAACTGCGCTAAACGAGCAAAAAGAAGCACTTGAAAATGAAAAAATACAGTGTCAAAACGAAGTGAGAGCACTTACAACTCAAATTGAAGAGAAAAATACTTCTCTTGAAGATCAAAATCGATTGTATGAAACTGAAGCTGCGACTTTAACCGAGATGGAAGAAGCATTAATTGCTCAAAATGAAGAGGCTCAAGCAGCCTATGATAATTATGTAACTTGCAAACAAAATTATGATCAAAAGCGCTCTGAAGTCATAAATGTTGCTGCTAATGATATTCAAAATTCTCAAACTAATATGATTTTAATTCAAAATCAAATAAGGATTGCCGAATTTGAACAGTCACAACAAGAACTAAGTGAAGATAAGACTGATACTGAAGAATCTGATGAAATTGATGAATAATCTTTCTCCTTATAAAAAAAATCCCCAACCATGGGGACTTCTATTTGGTACATAGAAAGGAAGGAAAGGTTAGGAAAAATGTAGGTGTGTGTATAAAGGTTGTTAGTATATATAATGTATATATTATATATATACCAATTTTTATTAAAATTTAAACATTAATATCTTAGTTTTACATTTCTTAATGAACAAATTTACACTTAATATTTTTTATTTGTCTAATTGTGCCATTTATCACGATTTATAAAAATAGTAAATTCTACACTTAAAAAAGTGTCTAAAAATATTATTATATCTGGTATTGAGGGGGTTTTTTATTTGTGCTATAATATTAGTAGAGCATACTAGACATTTAAATACGGTGACAACAAAGATGATAATTTCAAAGACAAGTGAATATTATCATGCTTCTTACGGTTCGAGTTTAAGTTCTTTGAGCGAGTACCTTGCAAATAAATCTTATCAAGATCGTAAGCTCAATTATATTATAATTTTGTTTTTATTGGCCGTACTTATCTCAGCTTGCTGGTTATCTCGTCCGATATTTGCTAAAACTGATTCGGGAGGTACAAAAATCGCAAGTGCGCAGGAGAGAATATACTTACAGAAAAATTTTGAAGAAAATATTAAAAACAAATATAATAAATCCTATGTAACATTTCCAACCCAAGGGGTTGCACATATCAAAAAGGTTAAATATATCAACGCTAAACCCATTAAAATTAATATCGTTGAGCTAAACACAAAAGTAAATCCAAATTTAGTTATTAAACCGCAGATTGCGAGTCAGAAATTAAATTCTAAGAAAACAATTAGGAGAATTGCCCAACAAGAAGGAGCCACTATAGCTATAAACGGAGGCTATTTTAAACCACAAACAGGTGTACCTCTTGGAGCTTTGATGATTGATAGGAATGTTTTAACAGGTCAAATTTACAATAGAGTTGGAATTGCTATTTTTGATGATGGAGAACAAATAAGTTTTAAGATGGATAATATCAATTTTGATATTAAAGCTTATACAAAAACTGCCATGGTTGAAATTGATAATATTAATCAACCTAGAATGTTATCAACTTATACATTATTATACACTCCAATGTGGGGCAAGATGAGCCCTATTGCACCTAAAGGTGGATATAATATGCTTGTTGTTAATAATAAAATTGAAAAAATTTCTGCAAATCCTATCGAATTTGTTGAAAATAGCGTTGTTATTTCTGCTCCTAAGGCAATAATTACTAAGCTGGCAAGAAATAATAAAGAAATTTATATTGATATTAAATTACAAGAAAGCTTGATGGGTGCAAAACACATAATAGGTGCGGGACCTTATTTGGTTAAGGACTCAGAAATATATGTAGATACAAAAGCTCAGAAATTACTTGCAATTTCTGGCAAAAATCCGAGGAGTGCCATCGGATTTAAAAACGATGGCACTTTTATGATAGTTACGGTCGATGGCAGGGAAAAGGCTTCTGTTGGAATGACATTATATGAATTAGCTAATTTAATGAAAGAAATTGGCTGTGAATACGCTATGAATTTTGACGGCGGTTCATCAAGCGTGTTATATGTTAAAGGTAAAATCGCAAATTCTGCAGTAAATAAAGAAGGCATTGCAATATCAAACGCTTTAATAGTAAGCGAAACTATTGAAGATAAAATACAATTATCCAGCCTTAATTAACGGTTAAAATTGCTTTCATGGCTAGCGGAATGTATTTAATAAGATCGGAAGCTAAGACGCTATATTCACTCATTGATTTAGAGGCAATTTCACTTGTTATTCCATGGATATATACAGCGCAACATGCAGCTTCTTCTAGGGATATTCCTTGTGCGCAAAAGCCTGCAATCATTCCTGTTAGGACATCTCCTGTTCCTGCTTTTGATAGAGCGGAGTTACCTGTATGATTTATGAAAATTTTTCCGCTTGGTATCGCTATAACGGTTTCATGACCTTTTAATAAAACAATGCAGTCAAATTCTTTGCTTGCTTCCCAAGCCCATTTTGCTCTATTTTGTTCAATTTCTTTGATTTCTACACCCATCAACCTTGATAATTCCATAGGATGTGGTGTTATTATTGAATTAAGGGGCATTGAATAATGCTTTTGTTTTGCCATTATATTGATACCATCAGCATCAATTATGATTGGTGTATATGAATTTTTATTTTTCTTTAAGAAATTGATTGTAAAATCTTCCACACCACCTATTTGATTAAGACCGCAACCAATTGATACAACATCATAATTGGCAATAGCGCTTATAAATCTTGTTGCATCTTTTGGAATAGTGCCATATCCGGATTGTCCTAAATCTAAAAATGTTATATCGGGTGTATTTCCTGCAACTGTTGTTATAACATCTGAGCAACTTGCAAGCATGCAATATCCTGCGCCAACTTTGAGAGATGAAATTGAGCTTAAGAAGGCAGCGCCTTGATATTGACAAGAGCCTGCTATATTTAAGACATGTCCGTATGTACCTTTGTGAGAATTTTGTATTCTTTTTGGTAACATATTTAAAATTATTTCTTTACCTAAAACTTGTATATTTGCTTGTTGTTGGCTCATTTTAACTCCTTAGTCCAGATGGCAATCAAATTGTCTAAAAGCTTCATAGGCTGCTATTGCAACAGAATTTGATAAATTTAAACTTCTTGTTTCTTTTCTCATTGGTATTGTAGCACACATTGAAGAATTTTTATTCAGTATATCTTCCGGTATTCCTCTTGTTTCAGGGCCGAATATCAAAAAATCGCCTTTTTTGTAGTTTATTTTTGTATATATTTTATCTGTTTTTGTTGTGAAATAGTAAAAATTAGAGGTTTTATTTTCTTCAATTAATTTATCTAAGCTTTCAACATGCTCAATTTCTAATTTGTCCCAATAATCTAATCCTGCACGCTTTAGGTATTTATCGGATAAAATAAAACCCAATCTGCCGACAAGATATAATTTTGCACCAAGACAGGCACAAAGTCTTGCGATGTTGCCGGTATTTTGAGGTATTTCTGGCTCATATAAAACAATATTTAAGAAATCTGATTTCATAATTTAAAAAAATCTTTTTGATTCAACTATTACAGGTAAACCTCTTAATACGCAGAATGCAACTGAAATTATAGCGCAAATTTCTCCTATTTTTAGTATTATATCTTGATTTGCAAATGATAGAGGCATATTTCCTGCAATCAAGAAGAAAAATGCAACTGCTTTACATACTGCGTATGTAAATCTTGAAAAGTTAGACGCTACGATGAATTTTGCGATTTTTCCTTGCATCATAGTAGTTGAACCGAATGCTGTGTAGCCTTTTTCAAATGCTAAAGTTCTTAGTGAATCAGTTATAATTCCTCTTGTTAAAACTACAATTGGAATGATAACATTTATCCAGCCGAGAGCACAGAATGTAATCCAAAATACATTTTCAACAATTCTATCGCCCATTATATCTAAAAGAGCGCCTAATCTTGATGATACGTTAAATTTTCTTGCAACAAATCCGTCTAATCCATCAAACCACATTAAAATAGCAGTTAAAAACAGTGCAATTTGATATGAATATTGACATTCTTTGCAAAATAAAAGCCCTGCTACAATAAACACAAAGAATATTCGAGATAATGTAATAATATTTGCTAAATTCTTTTTCATAATTTATTCCCCTATAAGTTCATTTTTGATTATTTTTGCTACTTCTTCAACACAATGTTTACTGCCTATTAATTCTCTTGTTTTTGCGCAACCTTTCAAAATATAGTCACGTTTTTTGGGATTATTTATTATTTCTATAATTCCTTTTGCAATTTTTTCTTCAGTTGCATCGAACATTAAATATTCATCTACGTAGTCATTTTTAGTAATTATATTAACAAGACAGGCTCTTTTGATATTTCTTACCAATAAATAAATTAAATAGAAAAATATAGGACCTTTGTATGCAATAAGCATTGGCGTATTATACATTGCAGCTTCCAGCGCAACTGTTCCAGAGGCTAATATTAAAGCGTCTGAATATGCAAGTAGTTCATGATTTTCGCCTTTTATTGTTTTATATGGAACGCTAAAGGCATCATCTTTTAAATTTTGCGCATGTGAAAAAACTATCTGCACATCTTGCAATGTTTTTTCAATTATTTTTGCTGCACCAAGGAAAATATTTAATAAAAATTTAATTTCAAATGTTCTTGAACCTGGGAATATGCCTATTAATTTTTTATTTATATCTAGGTTATGTTTTTTGAAAAATTCTTCTTTTCGATTACATTCTGGAAGCTCTGAAACTAATGGATGTCCGACATAGGTTGAATCAATTCCTTCGTTTTCATAGAATTCTTTTTCAAACGGAAAAATTGTAAGTACTTTATCTATATTTTTTTTGATTGTTTTTAGGCGGTATTTTCTTGAAGCCCATATTTGAGGCGGGATAAAAAAGAAAGTTCGAATATTTGCCTTTTTTAAAGCTTTTGATATTTGCAAATTAAATGCACCATAATCAACTAATAATACTAAATCTGGTCTGAAACTTTCTTTTAAATATTTAACTATATCAAGCCCCAAAAAAAGATGGTCAAGAATTGTTTTGAAGGTAAGTCCCATTTTTCCCATCTTCTCATGGTTTCTAAAAAGCTTAACTCCCGCATTTTCCAGATTGGATTCTCCAACGCCTTCTATGATTACATCGGGAATTATTTTTTTTAATTCCCTTGCAACCCCTGCAGCGTGAATATCAGCTGAATAATCTCCTGTAATAATAAATATTTTTTTAGTCATATTTTATAGTGCTACTATTATCATTTTGTTTTTATTGGCGTAATTCACCATTTCATCTAAATTGGCAATTATTGTCTCTCCGCTTTCTAAAGCAAGGACATTTGCGCCGTATCTTTTCATAGTTTTTATAGTTTTAAGGCCGACTGCAGGTATGTCAAATCGTTTGTCTTGAGCTGGTTTTGATACCTTAACAACGATTGCATTTTTTCTTCTTGCAAGTTTACAGCCTCTTTTTATGCATTTATCTGTACCTTCAATGGCTTCAATTGCCATAATCATTCTATCTTTCATAACGACAGACTGACCAATATCCAAGCCACCCATTTGTTTTGCTATATTGAAGCCGTATTCTATGTCGGCATATTGAGCTTCAGATGGTGATAATTTTGTAAGTACACCTTTTTGAACCATTAAACTTTTTATGAATATTGTTTGATCAAGAATTGTAATACCAATATTTTCAAGCTCTTGGATAATTCTTAACATTACAGCATCATCATTTAATTTTCTCATTTCTTTGAGCATTTCAATAGCTCTTTTTTCAAGTTTTGGACGCTTTACAAGCATTGTTTTTGATACTTTGCCTAGAAATGTAAGTTGTTTAATTTGTTCATCTAATAAGAATTTCTTAATTGAGTCGACTTGCCCAGGGCCATAGGAAACTACTTTTGAACAATATTTTTTAAGTTCATTATAATTATCTGAAGATAGCGATATGCAAACTACTTCAAATCCATTTTGAGCTGCACTTTTTGCCATACTTATGGGTAAATTTCCATCTCCTGCTATTAAACATTGTTTGTGTTCAAGTGTTATACTTGTCATTTATAAGCTAAACTCCATTTTATTGCTGTCATTAGATTTATTTTGGTTTGAACCTTGTTCGATAATTGTTTTAACTTGTCCAGAGGCTTCAAATGTTTTTGGCTGCATAGTTATCACTATTTTATCAGCTTCAACAGAATTTATTTTCTTCTCTGTTATTTTAGAGCGACCAATAAAAACAATCTTATCTGGTTTATTTGTTTTTGAATTTATATACATAATTGCTTTCGGACCTACTGCAACATAATCTGCATATTTTACATTAACAGAACCTGTTGCCATTATTGTGTTTCCTATTCTGTCATATTGCTGACTTCTGGCGTTGATTATAACTCTATCGCCATTTTCAAAAGTTACATCGGACATTGTATTTCCAGATACAATAATGTCTTGGCGCAATTTTGAATATTGTATATTATCGCCTTTAATTATACTTTTATCTTGTTTAATTGTGGCTCTTGATGATAGTTTTATGTTTTGAACATCGCCATGTTTATCCATAAGAGCATAAGCAGTGTCTGACGTTGCTACCATATCTTCATAATTTATAACAACTGAGCCTATTGCTTTCATAAGGTTATTATTTGTATTGTATTCCTGTTCGTTTGCGGTTATGATTACTATTGGTTTTTTATCTTGCAATACATTTGTTTGCGCATTACCTTGTGCTGTGATAATTTTTTTAATTAAAGAAACTTTGATTATATCAGCCTTTACTTCATGCTTTTTATTGTCTTTGGTTTGGTGTGCATAGGGCTTATCAAAAAATGTTGCCAATGAAGGCTTTTTGGTTTCGGGCTCTAAATCTAAGTCTGCTCTAGGAGATTGCACAATGACATCGCCAACTTGAACTTTGACATCTCCGCTAAAATATCCTTTGTTTTTATCCAATTGCACTTGTTGCTTTTTGGATTCAATTGTAATTGCAAAAGCACTTCCTAATAAAAGCAAGGATAATATTATTATTAAAAATTTAAATTCTCTCTTCTTCATTACTATTAATTTAACACAAAAATTATAGCTGTGTATATTTTTTCTTCTTATTTTCATCAGCAAAAAGCTGTGTTTTTGTTTTACCTATTATCCTAAAATCAGTAAGGCTGGAGTTAAAAATTGCTTTTTGTGATTTTGTTATTATTTTGTTATCTTGGATAAATTGAACATTGCCATTTGCCAGAATATCTTTGTCTTGTCCTTGCCAGATTAATTCATCGGCATATAGCTGAGAACCGTCTTTTCCAACAAAGAGATTTTCTCCGTTTAGGATTACTTTTTTAGTTTTTTCATCATAAGTTCCTTGGTTTGATTTAAAACTTACGACAACTTGTTCATTTTTATCATAAAAATTTCCGATTAAATCGTTTAATTTTATGCTGTTGTGTTGAGAATTATATTCTCCTGACTTTGCATAAAATTCCCAATATTTTTTGCCGTCTTGGGTTTCTGTTACTATAATATTTTTTACAACGGCATGCTGATTTTTTAAGTTAGCATTTTTGCTATTTTTTTTGACTATTTTTGTAACACTATAGCTCCAAATTAACCCCCATGCTAAAAGCAGGGCAATTATAACAGATACTATTTTGGCTATTTTTTTTCTTTTCATATAAAAATCATATCACAAATTAATATTTTAAAATTTTATTTTTATAATAATATATATTGTATGGATTTAATTAAAAAGATATTTTTAATTTTTGCATTGGTATTAACTGCTTTATTGTTTAATTGTGCAAATTGCAATGAAGTAGTTAATATCGATTGTTCTTACATTTCTTCATTTCAATCGCAAAAACAAATTTTATTAAATCCTAATAGTGAATTATCTATTGATGTTGTACAAAATTCAAATGCAACGATTAATAATAGAAGAAATCACTCCGAAAATAGTACAAATGATAATGTTGCTCTTTTAAAAATAAATGAATTTAATAATGTATCTTCATATTTATATAACATGGCTTATTTGGAAGATAAAAACGAACTAGCACTTCTCTTTTTATTGCACCAAATTCAGCCTAATGCACCTTAATAGTGTGTTTTTGTTGTTTATTTATATAGAATAGGAGAAGAATTATGACAGATTTGATTGCCCAAAATTTGGGTACAGCACTTACTGTTACATTTATTGGTATGGCAGTTGTGCTAGCTTTTTTAACATTGATGATTTTTGTAATGAATATTACAAGCGGTTTAATTCTAAAAGTTTTAAACAAATATTTTCCAGAAGAAGTTAAAGAAGAAAAAACAAAAACAAAGAAAAAACCCGCTTTTAATAATGATGAAATCGCTCTTGCTGTTGCATTGGCATATAGCGCAAAATTAGGAGGAAAATAATGGAAGCTTTACATAATATAGTATCTCAAAATGGAGTTATTATATCTGCAACCATTTTGATACTTGCTTATATTTTTATTGCTTTGGAAAAAATTCCAAAAGTAACCATTGCACTTTTTGGTGGTGTTTTAACAATAATTTTAGGTTTAATTAGCCAAACAAAGGTTGTAGATGGTGCTATAAATCCTTTGTATTTTATTAATTACATAGATTTTAATGTAATATTTTTACTTGTTTCAATGATGATTATTGTTTCAATTACTGCTAAAAGTGGTGTTTTTAATTATGTAGCCAATAATTTTTTAAAGATGACAAAAGGTCATCCGATTAAGATTTTGGCAGTTTTAGGCGTCTTTACGGCTGTTGTTAGTGCTTTTTTGGATAATGTTACAACAGTTATCTTAATTATGCCTATAACTTTTTCTATAGCAAAAAAATTGGATATAAATCCTATACCCTTTTTAATTACTGAAGTTTTCTGTTCAAATATAGGTGGAACAGCTACTTTAATTGGCGATCCTCCTAATATTATTATAGGTTCTGCTGCAGGTTTTGTTTTTATGGATTTCATAAAAGAGCTTACATTAATTGTAACTATTATTATGATTTGCGTTGTAAGCATGCTTGCATTTTGCTTTAGAAAACGATTAAAAACTACAGAAGATAAAATGGCACAAGCTGCCAACATTGATAATACGGGAGTTATTACTGATTTTAAATCTATGGTGCGCTCTTGCACTGTTTTAGCTTTTGTTATTTTAGGTTTTATATCACATGATGTTATTCATATAGAAACAAGTATTGTGGCTATGCTTGGTGCTTCAATACTGTTGTTTTTTGAAAAACCTTCAAAAATTTTGGAAGAAGTTGAATGGAACACTATTTTCTTCTTTATTGGCTTATTTATTATAATTGGCGGTCTTGAAGCAACAGGTGGTATAAGACTTATGGCAGAATGGATAATTAATGTTACCCATGGTTCTCAAAGTGCTGCTTCTATGATTATTTTATGGGGCTCAGGCATTATATCAGGTGTAATTGATAATATTCCATATACTGCTACAATGGCGCCTATGATTGCTCAAATGCAAGCAGTTTTAGGTTCTCAATATGCTTATCCTATTTGGTGGTGTTTATCACTAGGGGCATGTCTTGGTGGAAACTTAACTATAATAGGTGCTGCAGCTAATGTTATTGTTAGTGAAAATTCAGCAAAACACGGACATCCTATTTCATTTTTAGGATTTATGAAATATGGTGTTGCGGTTGTGTTTATTTCACTTGTTCTTAGTAGCCTATATATTTACTTAAAATTTTTGAGATAAAAAGGACAATATATGGATAAAAAAAAGGATAAAGATGATTATTCTGATGATATGCAAAAAGCATTACTTTATTCGGGAACGATTATTTTAGTGATGTGGCTGTTATCATTTGTAATTAAATAAATTAAAGGCACTTTTAATGAGTGCCTTTTTTATCTAAATCTTTAAGAGCTTCTTGCATCATCGAATATGCTTCATCTCTATCTTTGGCATTTCCTGCTTGTTGAGCATATCTTTCAGTTAGTGAGACTACATTTGCGCTGTATTGATCATAATCAAAATCTTCTGGGTCAGATAATATGATTCCAATTTTTTCAGCCATTATTCTATCCGGCTGCATGCCTGTATCTCCTGTACCGCTATTCCAAGCGTACGCACAATATTCAATCATATCCATTTGGCATATTTCATTGCTTAAGGCTAATTTCATGTAGCTTAGCGCGTCATCTTCAAGCACTACGTTGTCGCCAAGAGCTTCTTGCAATCTTTCAAATTGTATTTCTTCTGTGTATTCTTTGCCATCGGGTGATGGGTTTTCTCTTGTAGAGCCATCAGTTGATTTAAGAAGTTGTTTAAAAGCAACTCTTATTTCAACTTTTTGTTCGTCAGTTGAATTTTGATATGCTTGATAAATTTGAGATAAATAGTCAAAACCTTTATTTTCAGCTTCTTGTGGGTCTATTCCTTGATTTGCAAATTCTTGTTTGAGTTCTTCGTTTTTCTCGTTCATTGTTTTTTTATAGTCATTGTATTTAAGCGAAATTGTTTTTAAAAGAACCATTGTAGCTATAGCGGATTTTTCCGGATCATCAAGGTTATCAGATACTTTCCCGTCAAATTTCACGCCTCTTTGTTGCATTATGCTTCTATAAATTTGGACAAACTCTTGAGCTCTATCGTAGATTTTAATTTGAGTTAATCCAGATGAAGCTGAATTGTCAGATGTAAAAAATATTCCTAATTTTCTTAATATACCGCCTTTAAAGGTGTTTTCTTCGTTATAGCCTTCTTCATAGCCCATTCCTGTCTCTTGAGATGCAAGAGCAAGCGCTATACAAGATAGGGCGTCATATTCTTCGCTTGTTAAATCAAGCGTATTTGTTAAATATTGTTTATTATCAATTAAAGAATTATAAAAATCGTATGGTTGTGAGCTTTCTGAGTTCGGTGTATATAGATGCTCGTCTACTATTTTAAATCTAGCTCCTTCAGGGAAAGTTTCTTCAAAATTTCCTCTGTCTTCTTCTTTTAGGTTGGTTGCATATAGTTCATCTATGCAATTTGGACTTAATTTACGCCAAGAATTAATACCTGATGTATCAGATGTTTGTCTAAGCCATGGAAGTTGATAATTACCTACATTTGTTGACATAGTTACCTTCATATACCTACCTGATATATAACGGTATTTTTTGGAAAAACTTTATTATAATATTAACAAATGTAAAGAATGGACTATGATTTTAATTCGCCATAAGCTGTGTATTCATTTTCAGACGTTAATTTAAATGCTCTTGAATATTCAAGCTCTTTGTAGGATCTATCTGGATTATATTTAATTATTTTTCTTGGCGTAATACCATCGTCATAATAATATGTTCTTTCGGACAATATTCTTTCGTTTTGTATGATATCTTTCTTTTCAAGAATTCCATTATAATCAAACATTTTTAGTATGCTCAAATTGTCAATATTTGGGTGTTTTTCCCATGATTCAAATATTTTACCTGTTCGAGTGTCAAATTCTTCACGTTTATATAATTCATGATTTGTATCATAATATAGTGTTTTAGCTTTAGGAAAATGTCCTTTTTTATCATACAATTCTTCAATATATGAGCCATTTGTGTCGTATTTTGTAATTTTTTTAGGTTTTTTGCCATCTTCATAGTAATTAATTGATTTAACTAAAACATCATTTACTTTAGTTTCGCTATATTTGCAAACATTTGGGTATGATTCAAAATAATATGTTGTAGTAGATTTATTTGCGTTATTTACTTCAACAATATTTTCTATTAAATCTGTATTTGGAGTATATGTAACTTTTCTTAGAAGTTTACCTTTTTTATCAAATGTTTTTTCTACTTTTGATGTTTCATAAATTCCATCTTCAGCATAGATTGTATATGTTTTCACACCTTTTTTGTTGGTATAGACATTTTTGTTTCTTACGCCATTTTTATCAAAATATGTAATATCTGTCTCGCCTTTATCAATTATTGTTTCTTTTGTTTTTATTCCTGTTTCTCTAGAAAAATCAGTGATTTGAATTGTTCTTCCTTTATTTGTGTATATTTCACGTTTATATAGCGCACCTGTTACTATATTTTTTGTTTCAAATATGCCATCTTCTACTTCTATTCTATCTTCTACTAAAGGCCCACTAACTACATATTTTCCTGTTGATAAATCTTTTACGGTTGTTTTTGTAGGAATGTTTGGCGCACTTAATTGTGTAACTTCACGATTTCTATCGTAGTCTGTTTCAACTGTTTTTCTTTGACCTTTCGGATTTTCTATTTCAAAATAAATTCTACGTCCTTGTTCATCTTTTATTAAAGTTCTTGTGTCTTTTGGAGTCTTTATTGTTTGAGTAGTGGTATCATTATCATTTAGTTTATATGAAATAGTTGTACCATTTTGTGGGTTAAATTTTACACTTTCTTTTACAATTCCATTTGGAAGCGTTTTTTCAAAGATAAATTCGCCTGTTTTCTTGTTGTATGTAATTCTATCATTTAAGGAGCCTAGCATATTTTCTTGTGTATACAAAAAGCCGTCTTGAGTAATTTGTCCATTGCCTTTAAAAGGAAGCACCATACTTCTTCCAATTGCTTCTTGTAGAGTATTTTTTGCAATTGAATATGAGCTTTGAGTTAATGAATTTGATGTTTTTTGTAAATTTTTTAGTTTTAATGATGTATTAATGCTTGATAAATTGTTGATAGCTGAAATATTCATATTATTGTTCCTTATCTGATAATTTATATAAGTTCAAACATAAATTAGCATGCTAAAAGATTATACCATGTAACAAATTTGTTACAATATTTATGCAAAAAACCGCAGAGAGTATCTGCGGTTTTTTTATATTTATACTATCAGACTATTTTAAATCTGCAACTATACGACCTGTAACTGTTGTTTCTTTAGGTCCTGCAGTAGCACCATCAGAACCAATGTAGATTTTATATTGGTCACCTGTTATTGTATCTAGCGGGTTTGCAGCTTCTAGTGTATCTACAATTCCTTGTTCTTCAAATGTATTAGGACCTTTAGATAAACCATTTACGTCAACAACTATAATAGCACTTGAAGCTCCTGAAGCTGCTGCATCATCATCTGCTGCAGCAATTTGTTGTTTTGTATCAGCATTAGTATCTACACGACCGCCTTGTACTACAGCGTATGCAATATTATCTTCTGTAATAATCCATGCTTGATCTGATGTGTTTATAGCACCACCTGCACCTGCACCTTCGTCTGCAACGACTTGAGCGCAAGTTCCACCATCATTTGTACCCAATGTACCTTCATTATCAAGCAATGTTAAACAATTTGCAGAGCCTTGTCCTGAAGCAAGAACGCTACCTGCATTAATTGATTGAATACCGTATCCTTTTACTGACAATGAATTATTTAATGCTGTATAAAGTGAATTTATGTTTTTGTTTGAACCACGTGCAGGTAATGTACCAGCTACTTTTTCCATTGCAGCAAAGTTTGAAATTGTGTTGTAAGCTTTTTTGTAGCCTGTTTTTAATTGTGCTTCAGTAACACCTTTCATCATAGAAGGTATGGTCATTGTTGCGATAACACCGATTACCATCAATACAATTAAGATTTCGGCTAATGTAAACCCTTTTTTAAGTCTCATAGTAATACTTCCTTTATGTCTATTAACGATTCTATCTTGTTTTTATTATAATGTTTGTTTTTTTGTGTGTCAAACTAAAATTACTAATATCATTACATAGTATTAATTGCTTATTACTTTTAGATTTCCTTTATTGGAATTTTCTTTGCTTTTATATATTTCATAAATCCTTCCAACAAGTGATTTGGCTGTTTGAGAATGAGGTTTTTTTGCAATGTATTTTTTATAAAATCTAACTGCATATATATATTTCCCCATTTTATCAAAACATATTCCAAGTCCTAAATGTGCTCTGTAATACTCTTCATTTATCTTAAGAATTTTTTTAAAAAGAGCTATTGCTTTTTTGTATTCTTCTTGTTCTATATATAAGCTCGCTAAACTTGATAGCGCAGGAATATAAAATGGATATTTTTCAATTATTGTTTCATAAACCAAAACTGCCATTTCTTCCTCGCCGGAAAGCTCGTGAGTCAATGCAAGTTTGATTTGTGCATTTTTATTGTTAGGCTCAAGCTTAATTGTTCTTATGAAGTTTTTTTGTGCATTAGAATTGTCTGCGCTTAGCAAATAGTTTAAACCTAATTCATAATATATTTCAGAATCAAAACCATATATATTTCTTGCTTTTTTTAAGTGTTTTATTGCTTTATCGTATTCTTTAAGATTTTTATAGGCTTTAGATGCGCCTTTGCAAGCAGGAATATGATTTTTATCAATCATTAGAGATACTAGATACTCTTTTACTGCTTTTCGGTATTCATTTTTAAGCATGAAATTATCGCCTAAATTGCAGAAAAAGTTTTTATCTTTTTTAACAGGGTTGGAAGAATAATTTACAGCCTTGTTAAATGTATTTGTTTTATCATTTGAATATCTAAAACTCAAAATTCCTCCTAAACATTTTAAGTTTAGTTTGTTTAAGAAAAAAACTTATTAATCGAAAGATGAATTTTATCTTTGACCTTTAGATTTATTTTTTCTATAATCTTTTAAAAGATGAGAGGTCTAAAAATGGATGAATTATTAAGTTTAGAGTTTTTTGCAAAATATTTATCTCCTATACAAATAAAAACAATACTATTTGTCTGGAGTATTATTAAATGCACTTTTTTGTTTGTAGTTTCGATAAAATTAATACGCTTTTTTGCTAATGGTATAACTAAAAAAATAGTGTCTAAAATATTGGTTCAAGAGCGTAAACAACAATTGATTACTCTAAAATCAATTATTCTTCATACTATTGAAGGTATTATATTTGTTATTTATGTAATGAACATGCTTAATATTTTTGGTATAGATGTTCGACCAATACTTGCTACAGCTGGGGTTATGGGTGTTGCAATAGGTTTTGGTGCAAAAAGATTTGTTGAAGATGCTATATCGGGTATAATTATTCTTATCGAAGGACAGCTCAGAGTTGGTGATTATGTCGAAGTGCAAGGTGTTAGTGGTTTTGTTGAAAAAATAACAATTCCTCTAATTACTGTTCGAAGCGCAACTACAGGGGCTTTATGCTTTATAAGATGCGGTTATATTGATTCTATTATTAACCATACCATGAATCATTCGTTTGCATTTTTTGAATTGGACGTTGCATATAAGGAAAATGTCAATCACGTGTTCAATGTTTTGAGAGATTGCTATAAAGAATTAATTTCAAATCCTATATATAAAGAAAAGGTAATGGATGATATTGAAATATGGGGGCTTGATGAATTTAGAGAAAGTTCTATATGTATTAAAGCAAGAATAAAAACTCATCCAAAAGAACAATGGTCAGTTAAACGTGAATTTAATAGAATAGTTAAAGAAAGATTTGAAAAAGAAAATATTGAAATTCCATTTAATCAATTAGTTATTACTGAGGCGAATTAGGATTATGTCTAAAAAAGTTATTAGTATACTGTCATTGTTTGTTGTAGTCGTTTGTAGCATGTTTTTGTTTGGTTGTAAAGTAGAAAAAATTAAATTTTATCGTGAAAGTGCTGCAAGCGATTTTTTAAATCAGATAAATGAACCTCGCAAACAACCTAAAAGTCGTCCAGGAATAATTAATTTAAGAGATGATGATTCAAAATCTAATATGAATTTTGGTCCATCAGATTTAAATTTTGACATGCCGATGAGATTTAAATAAAATAATAAATACCATTAACAACGAAAGAAAGGAATAAATATGCTATCAAGACATGGTAGTTTAGAATGTGCGATTTTGAACGCTTTGTGGAATTTGGAATCTCATAATATATACACAAATTCCGTTAAAGATGTATATAATATTTTATCTGAAAATGATGACGAAAAAAGAGCGTATACAACCATAAAAACAGTCATGGACAGGTTATATGAAAAGAAAATTTTATTAAGATATAAACAAGGAAAAAAATTTTTTTATAGAACAGTTTATTCAAATAATGAAATAATTATTAAATCTCTTGAAGAAATTACTAACAGATATTGTGATGGAGATTTGTCGCGTTTATCTAATATATTAAATTCAATGTTAAGCGAAAAATGTCTTGTTGGTGTATAATTTGATTAATGGAAAGCGAAAAATTAAAAATCTTTGAAAATAGGTTGCTTGTTGCAAAATTAATAATAGAAGTTCTAAAAAATAAGATGACTGTTAGTCAAGCTTTGAGTAACTTTCCAAAAGAAAAAAACGATATAAATATTAAATGCGCGTTTGATGCTTTAATACATAGAGAAGCAGACGAAGATTTAAGAAGTAAAATAAGCGATTATGCCCAAATTCAAGATGAATTTTTGTATGATTTAGCTAATATATTGAGAAATAATGAAAGATTACCTCAAAATATTATCGAACAATATCAAAAATATCATAGCGAAAACCTTATGGGTGAATGGGATAAACCAATTAAAAGTATTATGAAAAATTTTAAAAGAATGATAAATTTTTAATATGGAAAATAAAAATAAAAATACTACTGATTTTGTGCATTATACCGTTATGAAAAATGAAGTTATAGACGGTCTTAATTGCTATAATTCAGATAAAATTTATATTGATTGCACTCTTGGTGGCGGTGGTCATAGTGAAGAAATTTTAAAAAGAATATCTCCAAAAGGAAAGTTGATTTCTTTTGATGTTGATGATGATGCGATAAATTTTGCTTCAAAGCGTTTGGAAAAATATAAAAATGTAATCATAATCAAAGGAAGCTATAGTGATATTGATATTTATCTTAAAAAGCTAGGTATAGAAAAGATTACAGGTGGAGTTATATTTGATTTAGGTGCTTCCTATCATCAATTAACATGTCAAAATCGAGGTTTTAGTTTTATGAAAGATGCCCCTTTGGATATGAGATTTAATCAAGACCAAGATTTTTGCGCATGGGATATTGTTAATAAATATAAAGAAGCTGAGTTGGTCAAAATTTTTTCAGAGCTTGGAGAAGAAAGATTTTCAAAAAGAATTGCAAAAGCTATCGTTCAAAATCGTCCGATTAATACCACTTTAGAGCTTGCTGATTTGATTAAAAATTCTACCCCCAATATAAAATCTAAAATACATCCTGCAACAAGAGTCTTTCAAGCGCTTAGAATCGAAGTTAATCACGAATTGTTAAATTTTGAAAATACATTAAAAAAAGTTATCGAATTAAGTGATGTTGGTGCTATAATATGTTTGTTATCTTTCCATTCTCTTGAGGATAGATTGGCAAAAAGAACATTGAAACTATATTCTTCACAATGTCGCTGTGATAAAAATGCAATCAAATGTACATGTGGCGGTAAAATATTGGAATTAGTCAATAAAAAGCCAATTATGGCAACTAATGAAGAGATAAAAATAAATCCTCCTTCTAGGAGTGCAAAACTACGAATTGCAAGAAAAATTAAGTGAGAAACAATTGAAACCTTCATTTAATAAATATAAAAACAAAAATCAACAAAAAAAAGATAGCTCCGAAATTATGAATAATACTCATAATTGCGAGGTTACTAACCCTATCAATAATGATAATAGTCAGATTATTAGTGGTTATTTTTTGAACGAAAAATCATATAGAGAAATGATTATTCAAAGAGTTAATAATTTTTTATATGGTGTTTTAATATTTTTAGTTGTATTTTGTTTGGTTTGTTATTATTTTGTTTCATGCAAGGAAGTTCAATTAAATCAAATTTCAAGAGAAACTTTGGAATTAAATTATGAAAATGACGAATTGCAAAATAAAGTTGATAGTTTGCAATCGTATTACAATATTGATAAAGCAGTATCAAAAACGAATATACTTGAGAGAGCTAAACAAGTTGTTGAGGTTGATGCTATTGCTTTGCCTGATTTAAATCTTAACAAAAAACAATCTAAAAAATCATTGGTCGTTAGCTATTAATTGCGGTGAGTGAGTTGAAAAATCCTATTCATAATAAATTTGACAGACGAATAGGCTGTTTACAGTCAATATTTTACTTTTGTTTTATGGGTTTGATATTATATCTTTTCTTATTGCAAGTTTGTGATATTAGACACTGTAAAAACAAAGCAAAATCTCAAAGAACATCAAAAATGTATGTTCTAAGAGGTGAAATTGTAGATAGATACGGTTTTAAGCTTGCTGCTGATAAGACAACATTTATTTTGTATGCACATCCTGAATATTATGATTATTCGCCGAGGGAGTTGGCTGAAATTCTTTCTCCTTATGTTAAAATTCCTGTCGGCGAATTGACTAAAAAATTATCTCAGACCAATAAAAAAATTATTACAGTTAAAAAAGATTTAGATAGAAAAACTGTTCGTGAAATTAAGAAAAAAGGCCTAAGAGAATTATCTTACGAGGTAAAAAATCAGCGTGTCTATCCGCAAGGAACTCTTGCTTCTCATGTGTTAGGATTTTATAATCCAAATGCTGATACTGCAGGTGGAATTGAATATCGTGCTAAAGATTATCTTGAATATGTTGATAAAACTATTACTTATGAAAAAGCTCCAAATGGCGATATTATATATAATATTAGCGTAAACCCTGAAGATGTTTCAGCTCCTGCAAAAGGTAAAACCTTAACATTAACAATAGATAGCGCCGTTCAACATGTTTGTGAAAAATACCTTCTAAAAACAATTCAGAAATTTAATGCACCTCGCGCATCGGCTATTGTTATGGATCCAAAGACAGGTGAAATATTAGCACTTGCAGTTGCACCAACATATAACCCTAATGAATATGGTAAATATTCTATGCAAGAGATGAAAAATTGGGCAATTTCAGACGTTTTTCCTCCAGGGTCAACATTTAAAATAATTACCGTAGCATGCGGTTTTATGAATAAGAAAATTAATAAAAATTCAAAAATTAATGATACCGGTAAAATGAAAATTGGCTGGTGGGATATTTACAACTATGATTATAGGTCTAAAGGTGCTCCTGGAATTATAGATATTGTTTATTTATTTGAACATTCATCAAATATCGGCTCAATTAAAATTGCTCAAATGATGAGTGATAGAGAGTTTTATGACAGTTTAAAATTATTTAATTTTGGCGAAAAAACAGGTATTGATTTACCGGGTGAATCTGCAGGATTGTTACCATCTCCTAAATATTGGGATGTTGCGACCCATGGTGCTATGGGTTATGGCTATGGTGCTTCAACTACTGTAATTCAAATGGTTTCAGCAGTTAGTGCAATTGCTAATAATGGCGTATGGATAACTCCTCATGTGATTAAGTATTCTGCTCAAGAAGCAGAAACAAAAATAGTTAAAAGAAGAATCTTAGAAGAACAAGATGCAAAAGATATTACTCAATTACTCGTAAAATCTATGGAAAATGGCAGAAATACCGCTAAAATGGATGATTATTATATAGCTGCAAAAACAGGAACATCTAGAAAACCAAATGCAAATGGCACAGGCTATTCTAATAAATTATATACGTCTATGATTGGTTATTTCCCTGCAACTGATCCTAAAGTTGTTTTATATGTTATTGTTGATTCTCCATCCGGTGAAGGTATTTGGGGTTCAACTGTTGCAGCACCCGTATTTAAAGAAATTTCAATGGAGCTTGTGAGAATTTTAAATTTAAATCCTGATAAACACGTCAAAAAATAATTTTTTGGTAAAATAAACATGTATTCAGCTGAGGAAAAGATATGGACTTAAGTAAATTAATAAAAAATATTGATGTTGTAGAAGTATTAAATTTTAAAGATATAGATATTAAAGGCATTTCATATAATTCAAATACAATAAATTCGCATGAGATTTTTGTTTGCTTAAAAGGTGAACATGTTGATGGTCATAATTTTGCACAGAGTGCCTTTGAAAAAGGTGCAGTTGCGCTGATGTGTGAAAGACCATTAAATATTGAAATTCCTCAAATTATTGTTAAATCTACACAAGAATCCATTGCAGATTTGGCTGCCGCATTTTATCATAATCCAAGCATGTCTTTGAATTTAATGGGTGTTACAGGAACTAACGGTAAAACTACGGTTGCTCATTTAGTTCAAAAAATATTTGAAGAAAACAATAAAAAATGTGCACTAATCGGTACTTTGGGCTATAAATTAGCTTCAAAAGATGATTATCTTGAAGCAAAGCACACAACTCCTCAAGCTCCTCAAATGCAAGAGACATTGCAAAAAATCTTAAAGGCTGATGTATTAAATGTTATAACTGAGGTTTCAAGCCATGCTTTAGAACAATTTAGAGTTAAAAATTGTAATTTTTCATTGGCTATTTTCACAAATTTAACTCAAGACCATTTGGATTACCATATCACTATGGATAATTATTTTAATGCAAAAGCTAAATTATTCAAAGGTTTAAAAGCTAACAGCGGTGCTGTTATAAATTCAGATGATAAATATGCAAAAAAATTAATTTCTGTTGTTCCAGATGGGGTTAAAATAATCACTTATGGTGTAAAAAATAATGCTAGTTTAATGGCAAAAAATATTGAATTTATGTCTGATGGTGTATCATTCGATGTAGTTTATCAAGGTAAATCACTTAATTTTAAACTTCATTTAAATGGCATGTTTAGCGTTTATAATTGTCTTGCTGCGATTGGAGCCGGTTTATTTAATGGTATTGAGCTTGAAGTAATTAAATCTGCGTTAGAAGAAACAAGAAGCGTAGCTGGAAGATTTGAAATAGTTAAATCTAATCCTATGGTTATAGTTGATTATGCACATACTCCTGATGGTTTAGAAAATATTTTAAGAGCCGCAAGAGAATTAACTCCAAAAGATGGTAATTTAATTTGTTTATTTGGTTGCGGGGGCAACAGAGACTGTACAAAAAGACCTAAAATGGGTAAAATTGCTCAACAACTTTGCGATAAAATAATTATTACATCTGATAATCCAAGAAGTGAAGATCCTCAACAAATTATTACAGATATTCTTTCTGGATTAGCTTTAATTAATCCAAAGACAGTTTTTGTTGAACCCGATAGACATCTTGCAATTAAACTTTTAAAAGATATATCAAATGAAAATGATGTTTTAGTTTTAGCCGGTAAAGGTCATGAAGACTATCAAATATTGGCTGATAGAACTGTTCATTTTGATGATAGGGAAGAAGTAGTAAAAGTTTTTGGTCAATAGTAATTAAATAAAAAAAATGTTTGACAAAAATCGGTCAAACATTTATAAACACGAGGATATCAAGAGAGAGAGTAAAATACTTTGTTTATTATCCTCTATTATTTAATTTTAGTGATATTTATTTCATAATAATTGTTAACTTCCCTTACTCTTTTATAAAGTATTTTTTCGCTTCAAAATTGTTATTTAGTATATATTTTATTAATAAAACTTAATATTTAATTTATTGATTTTTAAAAAAGTAGTTTAATAATTAATAAGGTATTTTGTAAGGTATTAAAATTGAAGACACTTGTTATTATTCCTACTTTTAACGAAGAATTAAATATAGAAAGAATTATCAAAAGCGTTTTTGACATCTTGAAAAACGAAGATATCGGTATATTGGTGGTTGACGATAATTCTAAAGATGGAACTGCAAAAATAGTAAAAAGATTACAAAATCAACACGATAACCTATATTTGCTTGAACGCGGTGGAAAATATGGTCTAGCAAGCGCTTACATTGATGGCTTTAAATACGGTGCAGATTTAGGATACAAAGCATTTATTGAGATGGATGCTGATTTTTCGCATAACCCAAAGTATCTTCCTAACATTTTGGATAAATTAAATGATAATGATGTTGTTATCGCTTCAAGAAATATTTTGGGTGCAAAGATTATAGGTTGGAATTTATTTAGAAATTTAATCTCAAGAGGCGGTTCACTATATTCTAGATTAATTTTAAGTTGCCCGATTAAAGACTTAACGGGCGGTTTTAACGGCTGGAGATTAGATATATTAAATAAAATAGGCTTAAATAATATAATTTCAAAAGGTTATGCTTTTCAAATTGAAATGAAATATAGAGCTTATATTAATGGCGCAACAATTGCCGAATTTCCGATTATTTTTGAAGATAGAAAATTCGGAAAATCAAAAATGAATTATAAAATATTTTTTGAAGCTTTATTAAATGTTATTAAAATTAAATTTATAGTTTAAAACCCTCGTAATTGAGGGTTTTATTTTGTTTATGAAAGCTTTTTGATTGTATTATTTATAAGCTCAATTTCTTTAAGTAGCTCATCTTTTCTATCTTTCGTTTTTTGAACGACTTCTTGTGGTGCACTATCAATGAATTTTGAATTTTTTAATCGACCTTCAATTGAATTTAATTCTAATTGTAATTTATCAATTTTCTTTTGTTGACGAGCTATTTCTTGATTTAAATCTATTAAATCTTCCAATGGAACTGTGATTTTAGTATCCCCTACTGTGCAATATGCGCTTTTTGGAATATTTGAATCAGTCATAAATTTAACAGAATTTACTTTTGCTAATCTTTCTAAATATGGAATAATTTGAGAATATAATTCTTCATTTTTATCAATTATAATATCAATTTTTGAACCTAGAGGAATGTTAAATTCAGCTCTTAGATTTCTTAATGTTTTAATTGTTTCAAATACCATTTCCATTTTTTTAGCATCTTGATTGAAACATAATTTTTCTTGATATATCGGATATTGAGTGTTTAAAATGCCAACTGTAGACTTATTTATAGGCATTTTTTGCCAAATTGCTTCACTTATATGAGGCATAATCGGATGAATCAATTTCAAGAAATTTTCTAAAACGTACACTAAAACTGCTTCATTTTTCTCAATTTTAGATAATTCAACATACCAATCACAATATTTATTCCAGAAAAATTCATATAGAATTGAAGCAACTTCGCCTATTCTATAATTTTGAAGATTTTCATTAACTAATTTGGATGTTTCGTTTAATTCATTTAATATCCATTTATCTGCAATGGTAAGATTATTTAAATCAAGCTCAAGCTCGTCAGCTTTTTTAGATAAATTCATTAATACAAATCTTGAAGCATTCCAGATTTTATTTGCAAAATTTCTTCCAAATTCAAATTTTTCATCACTGATTTTAATATCTTGACCGCCATAGGTGCATAAATATGTTAAGGTAAATCTTAGCGCATCACAACCATATTTTTCAATTAAATCAACAGGGTCGATTGTATTGCCTTTTGATTTTGACATTTTTTGACCATGCTCATCTCTGATTAAGCCATGGATATAAACTGTCGAAAATGGCGGTTTTTTGGTAAATTCTAAGCCCATTGAAATCATTCTTGCAACCCAGAAAAATATAATATCAAATCCTGTTACAAGAGTATTAGTTGGGTAGAATTTTTTATAATCTGGATGGTTTGTATCAGGCCAACCCATTGTTTCAAATGGCCATAATCCAGATGAAAACCATGTATCAAGTACATCTGTTTCTTGTGTATAATTATTAGGGTCTGGATTTTCTGTTGCAACAACCATCTCACCTGTTTTATTGTGGTAATATGCAGGAATTTGATGACCCCACCATAATTGTCTTGAAATACACCAATCACGAATGTTTTCCATCCACATTAAGTAATTCTTTTCCCATCTTTGAGGAATAAATTTAATAGCACCCGATTTAACCGCTTCTATAGCAGGTTTTGCTAGTGGTTCCATTTTAACAAACCATTGGCGAGATAATAATGGTTCAATTGTAGTGTTACATCTTTGGCATTTTCCTACGTTATGAACATGTGGAGTAACTCTAACTAACACTTGATTTTCTTCAAGCATTTTAACAGTTTTTTCACGAGCTTCTTCACGTGTTAATCCTTGTAATTGAGGTGGCACATATTCATTTCTCATCATAGCGCCTTTTTCATCAATTACTTTAATTTGTGGTAAGTTGTGTCTTATTCCTACTTCAAAATCGTTAGGATCGTGTGCTGGTGTAATTTTAAGAGCACCTGTACCGAACGATTTATCAACATATTCATCGGCAATTATAGGAATAACCCTTCCTGTTAGTGGCATAACACAATCACATCCAATTAAATCTTTATATTTATAGTCATTTGGATTAACTGCAATTGCAACATCGCCAAACATTGTTTCAGGTCTTGTTGTCGCTATAACAATAGCGCCCATTCTATCTTTTAAACCGTATGAAATTTCCCATAGATGTCCATCTTCGGTTTCATAGTTTGTTTCAACGTCTGATATAGCACTTTGACATCTTGGACACCAATTTACAATATAATTACCTTTATAAATTAAACCTTTATTATATAAATCAACAAAAACTTTTTTAACAGCGTTAGAACAACCTTCATCAAGTGTAAATCTTTTTCTTGATAAATCAAAGCTTGCACCCAATAATTTAAATTGTTCTAAAATTCTGTTTTTGTGTTCTTCTGCCCATTGCCAAGTTTTTGCTAAGAACTTTTCTCTTCCTAAATCATGACGAGTTAAACCTTCTTTGGCTAGATTTTTTTCTATGACATTTTGTGTAGCAATACCAGCATGGTCGCATCCTGGCATCCAAAGTACTTCTTTTTGAAGCATACGATTGTATCTTATTAAAATATCTTGCAAAGTGCCATCAAGTGCATGACCCATATGCAAAACACCTGTAACGTTTGGTGGTGGAATTACTATTGAATATGGTTCTTTTTGAGAATTTGAATCCGCTTTAAAACATTCGTTATCTTCCCAAAATTTATAAATTTCATTTTCTATTTTTCTTGCTTCATAAGTTGTTGCCATTTGTTGATTTATATCTGTCATATTTAATCCTCTGTCTAACATTTATGAAATTAATTTATCACAAAAGTATTAGCCAATAAAGACATTATTATCATTTTTATCATTATATAAAATTATTGAATGCGAATA
>CALUZF010000002.1 GCA_944325165.1 Candidatus Gastranaerophilales bacterium | reverse complement strand
GTGAGTCGAACCCGAGAGGCTTGCCGAGAGGGGAGAATCCTGTGTGGCTGTTTGCGAGATATTTCGAGCAAATACAGTTTTGTTAAGGGATTATTTTGTTAAATATAAAAATAAGATTAATAGTATTGTTTAAAATATTTTTTTAGATTAATATATAAATATAATTTATATTATAATATCGGATAGCTTATGAATACGTGCAAAAATTGTATTGATTTGAAGGCAGAAGAAAAAAGGATTATCAATAATACAAAAAAATTAATTGCTAAAACGGCAATGGATTGTAAAACGGGTCATATACCCTCTTCTTATTCTTGTTTAGAGATTTTATATACTCTATATAATAGAGAAATAGCAAATATTAATAAAAACAACGCCAATGATTTAATTAGAGATAGGATTATTTTATCAAAAGAGCATGCTCGTCTTGGACATGTTTGTTTATTGGCTGAATTAGGTTTAATTCCAAAAAATATAATTCCTACTTGGCAGCAAAATGATGGTGAAATCGGACATGATTTATTTGGTTCAAAAAAGAATCCCAAGCTTGCGATTATTGATCCTAGTTCTTCATCTTTAGGACATGGTTTAGGTCTTGGAATTGGATTTGCTATTGCTGCAAAATCTAATAACATTTTTGTTATTGTTGGTGATGGAGAATTGCAAGAAGGGTCTTTGTGGGAAGCGATTATGTATATAGGTCATCATCAAATTAAAAATATTACACTAATCGTAGATAGAAATTATGTCCAAATTGAATGTAAAACAAAAGATATGATTGATACTTCATCTAAAATTATTGAGCAAATTACCCCTTTTGGATTTGATTGTATTGAATGTAATGGGCATGATACAAATGAGCTTTATAAAGCTTTTAAAACAGTTGTTCAAAGACCAAAATGTATTGTTGCAAATACAATAAAGGGAAAAGAATGTGAGTTTTTGCTTGAAAATCGTTCTTATGCTTATTTTCACAGTTGTACTTATACAACTGATGAATATTTAAAAATTATAGGGGATATTATTTGATTATGATGAATTTAGTTGTTGATTATATGGATAAACTAGCTGAAAAAGATTCTGATACTTATTTTATTGGGATAGACGGTTATCGATATTATATGACTTCTAACATTCAAAAAAAATTTCCAAACAGGGTAATTGGTGCAGGGATTTCTGAACAAAATGCTATTTCTATGGCAACAGGTTTGGCATTATCAGGAAAAACTGTATATGTTTTTATGATAGCTGCTTATGCTACAAGACGTGCTCTTGATCAATTTAAATTTGCATGTTATTGTGGTGCAAAAATTCGAGTAATAACTACGCTATCCGGTTTATCACATCCTTTTGCGGGATTTTCACATACTGCAATTGATGATGTTACTCTTATGAAAAATTCTCCAAATATTGAAATTTATAATCCTTCAACTCTTGAAGAAATGCAGCAAATCCTTAAGCGCTGTGAAATTTATGACGGCCCTATTTATATTGCAGATGATAGTTTTGGAAATACTTATTCAAAAACAATAAAAATTGATGACGATATTGCTCTTTCATATAAAGGAGGGAAAAATAAACTTTGTATTTTGTATACAGGGCTTGCAGGGCATTTTTTACATTCTAAATCTCAAATAATTAAAAAACTAAAGGCTTATAAAGCTGAGCCTGATGTTTATTCGGTATATAAGCTTGAGCCTATAAATAAAGAAAAAATTAAAAATATAATTTCAAAGTATAAAAATGTGGTAACTTTTGAAATTAGAGGAGAAGGATCTTTATCCTCTTCAATAGCTGAAATTATTGCATCTGAAGGAATTAAAGTTAATTTTTTACCAATAAGGCTTAAAAATGAAAAATTAGATACTATGGGATATTATGATTTTGTTAGTGATAAATATTTGGGTGTAGATACTTTAGATGAGAAGATAATAAAGTTTATAAACAAGAAGAAAAATTTTATATTTAATAAATTAATTCTTAAAAATAACAAAAAAAATTTTAAAATAATACATTTTTTCTTATTTATTCCTTATTTGATTATTTTAAAAAATAGTCAATCTATAAAACATTTGCTTTTTGGATTTATTAAAATCAGGAAAATAAGGTTTTAGTTTATGAATATACCTTATTTTGTTGATAATTTATTTAATAAAGATTATGATTTATTTATTCCTTTTGGCAGAAGTTGCCATAGTGCAATGATTTTAAAAAGTTTAGATTTAAGATTTTGTTCTATGCCTTTTGATTGGCTTATTCCTGTTAATTATGATAGTGAACCTTTGGATTTTCGTTTTAAGTTATTTTATAACTTTAGCGATTTTTTTAATAAAGAAGATTATATTTTTAATAGAGATAAAATTACTACAAGCGGGCATTATTCGGTTTATAACATTAAATATGGGTTTGAAATAGGACATGATTTTGAATTAAATTTGTCGGATGATGAAAATTTTTCAGATTTTAAAATCAAATATCTTAAGCGTTTTAAAAGAATGTGGAATTTGATAGATTATTCCAATAGAATTTGTTTTATTTATATGTCTAAAACTATGGATCAGATGGGTATAAAATCTTGTTTGGATTTAGAAATAATTGAAGAAAATATAGATAAATTGAATAAAAAATATTCTTCAAAGACTTTTGATTTTGTTATTTTTGAGCATAATCCAAAATTAAGAAAAAATGAAATTAGGGTAAAAAAATATAAAAATATTACAAAATACATTTCAAATCATACAATACATAAAGAAAATAATGATGTATTATCCGAAACTTTGTCTATAAATAAGGTTTTATCTAAATATAAATTATATAAATAATTTTAATTTTTAATTGTTGATTTTTGGATAATTGCACTCATTCTTTTTGTGAAGAAATTTTTGTTAATTTCTTTTTCGTAAGTGTTTTTTATCTCGTTATAAAAACCGCTTAACTTTGCATATTTCCAAAAGTCATCAAAACATTTCAGAAAAACAGGTTTTTTTTCTAAAAAACAATAATTTGAATTCCATGGTTTAATCATAGATGCAAAATGTCTTATTATAATTTTTTTATCGGGGCTGTTTAATATGTCATAATCTGTATAATTAAAGCTGATATCAAATATTTTATAATTATTATCAAAATATTTATTTAAAAGGGTTTCATCCGCATGAAGAATTTTATCTTCATATTTTTTTTGAATTTGAAATAATTTATTTACAATATCATTTTTTATCCATTTTTGAACATCAATCAATAAAACCCCCGCATTAAAATATTTGTAATCATCTGATAATTCTAACGGGATTTTAGTATCTGTATTATATAAAATTCTACTTTTATCCCAAGCGGCTGCAAGTGAATAATCTTCTAATTCAATATCATAGAGTTTTTTAATATCATCTAAAACTACAATATCAGAATCCAGATAAATTACTTTGTTTAATTCGGGCTTTAGTTTTGTTATCAGCAGTCTGTTATATGTTGATAGATTTAAATGCCCGTAAGCTTTGCAGTTTTTGAAATATTTTTTTGAGTCTATTTTTAAAAATTCTATATTAAAATTTTTGAATTTTGTTTTTAGATTTTTTATTTTTTCTTTGTTTTCTTCATTAATTCCGCTATCTAATATATAAAAATCAATAAAAGAATTGGTATTAGAAAGTATACTTGTTATTGCTGTTGCTAAATATGGTGCATAGTTGTTATCAGATGGCAAAAAAACAGGAATTGATTTTATATTGTTTAATAATTTTATTCCTACTTTTTTGCATTCCTCTAAAAGCTCTTGTTTTGATAAGGGTTTTATATATTGATGTAATTTAGAACAATTAAGAATAAATTGTTCGCTTTCTTTTTCTTTTGGAGAATATTCTATATATTTTTCAGGCAAAATAGCTGATAAAATTTCTTCCATAGTTAGGGCAAAATTTGAGCCTATATTATAAATTCCTGTGCAATCATTTTCTATGAGTTTAATTAGTGATTGTTGAAAATATTTTCTTGTGATAAAGTCTTTTTTTGCATCTTTATTTATGGTTATTATTACTTTGTTGTTTTCTTCTAATTGTGATTGAAGCCATCCTATGAATGTTAAATAATTTTTTTTATTAGGGGGCATTCCTATTATATTTCCTGTTCTTAATATTAATAGATTGTTTGGAATAATTTCTTTCAGTTTGTTTTCTATATTTACTTTATTTTTTGAATAAAAATCAAAAGGTTTTTGAGCGTCTTTTTCTTCGTATTCTTTTAAAACTGTGTCTGAGCCATATACTTTTCTTGAAGAAGAAAATATAAATTTTGTATATGGATTTTTGATATGTTTTGCAATTTGCACATCAATCATTTCTTCTTCTTTTAAAAGAGTATTGAAATGTTCGGGTTGAATACAAAAATTTATAATATAATCGTATTCGTTATATTTTTCAAAATTTTTGTTTAGCGGTCTTCTAAGTTCAAATTTTTTATATTTTAGCGGATTAAAACGTAAATTTGTAGCTAAATAACTGTCATATCCTATAATTAATATTTTTTTCAACTTACTTTCCTTCTGTTTATTTTGGCTCTTAAATTTGCAGCTAAAAATTTAACTGTAGAATTATGATTTTTGAGGAATTCAATTAATCCGCTCAAGTCCTCATTTAAAATGTATTTAGTTAAGCAAAGATAATTTTCTTCAAGAAATCTTAAGAATTGTTCTTTTCTTTTGCAAATTTTATATATATCAATCATTCCTTTTGCATAAATTTTTATATTATCGTCGTTGTTACAAGAATTATGCAAAACTGTAAGGATTTTAAATTGTTCTACGAAAATGCAATCATATCCTTTTGGATTTGTTGAATAGATTTTGTATTCATTTAATTCGTTTGTTTGAATTTTTATTGCATTTGTTGCTGAAATTATTTTTTCTTTTGATAGTATTTTTCCTGCACCACTATCTTCTCTTGCGTAGTGATAATAAAATGTATCATCTATTGTTGATACAAAATTGGCCTTAAGGAGTGCTTTTTGCAGGAATATTCTATCTCCGCTTATTAAAAAATCTTGCGGGAGTTTAATATTATTATCTTTAATAAATTTTGTTTTATATATTGCAGTCCACCACATTCCTATAAAACAGAGTTTATTTTCTTCTATTTCTTTTTGATTGTTGTGGATTTGAGGAATTCCCATTCTCCCGTCGTATTCTATTTGATAATGTCTTGCTTTTGTGATGTCTGAACCTGTTTTAGTGGCTTTTTTGTATAATTTTTCATAGAAATCTAAATCTATTTCATCATCGTTATCTACAAATGCAATGTATTCTCCATGTACATTTTCAAGACCTGTGTTTCTTGCTTTTGATTCACCACCGTTTTGTTTATGATTTATGATTTTAATTCTTTTGTCGTTTTTTGCGTAATTTTCTAGTATTTTAAGAGAATTATCGCTTGAGCAGTCGTTAATACATATAATTTCTATCTCTTTGAGTGTTTGGTTAATTATACTGTTTAAGCATCTTTCAAGGTAGTCTTGCGCGTTGTATACAGGCACTATGACTGATATTTTAGGTTTATTTTTTTTCATTTTTCTCCCATGATTTAACTATTAGTTCTTTTATTTTTAGTTGTCTTAAAATTTCCATCTGTTTTTCATCTTTTAAAACATTATTTTTCATTGTTTCGAAAAAACCGGAATTTTTGGCGTATTGCCAATATTCATTGTGGTGTTTGTAAAATGGGCAATTTTTTTCGGGGCTTATTTTCCAAGGTTTTAAATCTTCTGCCACAAAATGTCTTATATAAATTTTCTCGGGTATTTTGCTTCTGTGAAAATCCCAATCTAAAAAGTTATATTTTAAATCTAATATTTTATAATTATTATCAAAATATTTATTTAAAAGAGTTTCATCTGCGTGGGGAATTTTGTTTTCATATTTTTTTTGAATTTCAAATAGATGTTGTGTAACATTTTGCTTTATCCATTTTTGAACATCAATCAATAACACTCCTGCATTAAAATATTTGTAATCATCTGATAATTCTAACGGGATTTTAGTATCTGTGTTGTATGTTTTTCTTGATGCATCCCAAATGGCACCTATTGTATAGTTTTTAAGGTCTTCTGAATATAAATCTTTAATGTCATTTAAAACAATCGTATCTGAATCTATATAGATAACTTTTTTTAATTCGGGTTTTAGTTTTGGAATAAGCAATCTGCTATAGGTTGAAAGAGTGAGATTTTTTGGTAGTGAAAAATTTTTAAAGTGTTCTTTTGTATCTATATTTAAAAATTCTATGGAAAAGTTTTTAAATTTATTTTTTAAAGATTCGATTATTTTTTTATTTTCATCGTTAATACCGCCATCAAGAATATAAAGGTCTAAAAATGAGTTTGTATTTTCACAAAGTGAAACTATGCACGTTGCCAAATAAGGTGCATAATTATTATCAGATGGTAAAAATATAGGAATATTATTTTTCATTTTTGTCTTGCCTTTAGTACGTTTTTTCGCATTTTATATAACATATACTCGCTATAGCCAGCTTTTTCGTATGTATTCTTTAATCCTCCAATTAAAGAACATGTGCCGCTAAAAAGCACGTTTGGGTATTTATTGTTTAAATAGTCTAATGAATTAAAGTATGTTGCAGGAACTTTGTGATAACCAGACCAATGACAACAATCGATATGTGTTGCGTATGATTTTATATCGTATTTAAGCCTTGAATTTATACAGAAATCCTCAACATATAAATCCCAAGTTAAATTTTCATCAAATCTTAAATTATATTTTTCAATCAAAGATGAATGAACAATTAATGCTTGACAATCGAAAGTGTCTACTTCTTCAAAATTTAGCGATAATTCTCCTGTTTTGTATATTTTATTTCCGTTTCTTTCTTTTTCAAGGCAATGACCTATAAAAGGCGAATAATATTTGTTTTTTATGATAAAAAATTTTGAGCCTATAGGTCCAAATAAGCAGTTTTTATCAAGTTTTTGTATTATCGGGTTGATATCTTCCAAAAGTTGCCAATCATTATGGCAAAATAAAAACCAGCTTTCCTTTGTGTAGTTATATTTATTTAAAAAGTTATTGTATAGTTTAGGAATAAAGTCATTATTTATTGTGTTGTCTATATCTGCTAGATTAATATTTTTGCAATTTTCAATGAAAGCATTGTTTTTTATTAATTTATTGTATAAGTTATAATCGTTTACAACGCTTATTATTGTTATTTGCTCATTTGCGGTATTGTTTTTTATTATGGGAATGGCATATTTTTCTATATAGTTTTTACATAAATTTTTATAAGTATTAATGGAATTGTTTAATTGTTCAGCATCTCCTTCGAGTTGTTTTATTTTTGCAACTTTATCTATGTAAATAAAGTCTTGTGTTTGATTGTTTAAAATTATTTTATGAACAACGGGATTATTTTTTTCTAAATAATACATAAATTCTTTTTTGTATTTGATTTTATTGAGAAATGATATTGCTTTATCTTTTAGAAAAATTCTATCCTCGATATTTAAATTTTCTATGTTATAAAATAATGCACAGAACCAATTTGAAAGAATATATCCAAAGCTGTTTTCTGAAATATTATATTTATCTGCTAATTCAATTAGTTTTTCATATCCTTTGATTTTATCTTTTAGTCTTTGTATGGTTAAGGGTTTTGAGGTTTGAGAATCGTTGTGCTTATATATATTTATATAAGCATTTTTAGTTATTGCTATTTTGTTTGCTTTATTTGCACATAAGAAAGAAAATATAGGGTCTTCAAAATCTGAAATATTTGGAAAATAAATTTTATTTTCTTTGATTAATGCTTTTTTGTATATAGCTGAGCAAAAATCAAAAGCAAAATTAGTTTTTTCTTCTTCAATTTTTTTGTTTATTTCCCATATAACCAGATTTTCGTTTATAAATTTGTAATATCCTTTTGCTATGTCAGCATTTGATTTTAGTGCGTTATTATATAATAATTGAAGAAAATCTTTTTCTAAATAATCATCAGAATCAACAAAGCTTAGAAACTCGCCTTCAGATTCATCTATTCCTAAGTTACGAGCAAAGGCTGCACCTTTATTTTTTGTTAGATTTATAAGTTTTATTTTTTTATTTTTACTTGCGTATTTTTTTAATATTTCTAAAGAATTATCGCTTGAACAATCATTAATGCATATTATTTCTATGTCTGACAGTGTTTGATTAATAACACTGTCAAGACATCTTGCAATATATTTTTCTGAATTATATATAGGTATTATTACAGAGATTTTAGGCATTTATACCTCTTGCGCTTCCATTTTCATCTCTCTTTCAATGGTTTCTTCTTTGGTATAGCCAATAGAATCCTTCTGTGGTGTCCATCCTGTTTCTTCTTTGACTTCATGTATAGGATCAGCTAAGAGCAATTCTTGAGCGTCATTATATTCGCTTACATTCATTTTAAATAAGTCATCTTTTGCTGTTTGCTCTTTTATTTGTGCGTTTTTTGAGCAAGGTTCTCCTTCTTTTAAAACTTCAAGGTCTATAAGTTTTTGTATAAAAGAATTTAATTTTTCTTCAATATCTAAAGGACAACCTTCAATAGATTTTAGAGCGCTCAAAATGGCATTTGTCGGAACATTATTTGTTATATTTTCAAAGATAGTTGTTCCAAGAGCGTTTAAGCCATAATATATTCCTGTTTCGGAATTGATGATGATTGCTATATCGTCTGTTACATCAGCAAACATTTTTTCTTCATTTAATACATAATTTGACATTTTTTTCTCCTATCTTTATTAGTTCAATATCTTTATCTTGTGCGTGTTCTTTGAATGAAAATTTAAAATTATCCTCTTTTAAAAAATTAAGGTTTATATCGAGGTTTGTTTTTAGATTATTTTTCGTATTTAATATTTCTTTTTTCTCTAATTCTTCAACCAGACTTTTAAATTCTTCGATTATGTAAGGGTTTTCATTTTTATATTTTTTTAATTCGTTGAAAATTATATCTATAGATACTCCATTCAAGAGATTTTCAAAGATATTTGTTGCTGATTTGCTCATTGAATAGATTATTCCTTTTTGTGTATCTAAAATGTTTGCCAGATTAAAAGTTATATCAATAGCTATTTTTTCGCTTTCTGCGATTTTCTTTTCTAAAGTTTCAAATTTATCCATAAAATTTTTTAGAAATTCAGTGTTTTTATCTATGTCATAACAAAGGTTGAATTTGTAAAAAGGAAGTTTCTTTACCATATCCATAATTTTTTTAACGGTAAAATGTTCAGATAAATCTTGCGTTTGCATTAGTGTGGATTGAATTAATTGAACTATTGCTCTGCCTTTTTCTTCTTTGGTGCATAATCTTATTGATGGCTCATTATTTGCTGTTATTTCAGGAAACATACATAATTTAATAGGATAATTTTTTCTAAATCTGTCATGAAAATTTGATATATTAAAAACGTATTTATCTTTTCTTGCATTGTTTGAGATAAATCTCGAATTGCCCATTAAATCATATAATTTGTTATACATTGTTGGTGATAACGTAATAATTGAATAAATTGGACTTGCTAAAAGCTCATTTTCGTTATTTTTATGCAAAATTAAATAGTCGTCTGAAACGTATTCAAAGCCTTTCATCATGGATAATACCGATAGGGTTGATTTTCCTCTTTGACCTCTTGCGCAAAAACAAATACCTGTATTCTTGTGTCCTATAACTGCGCCATGAACAAGATTTGAAGTTTCACTTTTTAATATATTATTGAAGAATTGAACAAAAATATGTCCTTCTTTTATAAATTCTTCAATAGATAAGTCGTAAACCCCATAGTAATATTTATGTTTCATTATATTGTTTGCTATAAAAAATTTTCTGAACACTTGAAAGTCAATCAGAGGTTTAACTTTTGAGAAGTTATCATTTATTATTCTTAATTCATATAATTCGTTTTCGCTTAACAGCGGGGCATTATGAGCTTTTCTAAATGTATTTTCGAATTTTATTCTTGTATATATTTTTGGAATTTTTAGAGCTATCTTTTTGGCAAGTGATAGAACATCTTTTTCATTCCAGATAATTAAAGTGTCATCAAAATTTTTTGCTTCGTCTTTTAATATATAAGTTAATTGTCTTTCGACTAACGGCAAAAAATCATTACAATAGCTTATTATTTTAATTGTTTTTATACCTAAATCAAGGTATTTTATCCATTTTATGTCTTGTTGATTTAAATATTCATCAATTAGATTAAATATTTTTTCTGTTTCATCTTTTTCTAAATTTTTAATTTGCATTTATACATCCTTCGGTTTTATTTAAATCTTTTATTAATAATTTGATTAATTTTGGGTGGTTATTTAGCGCTTTTAGTGATTTATATTTTATTTTTAGATAGAGATATTCTTTTAACATTTTTGGCTTTTTAATAATATTTAAGATTTTCATTTCTCTGCATTTTTGTTGTAAATCTTTGTAGTAAAAATTTTTAAATATAATCATTCTTGAATAATCATTTGTTTCTTTTTCAAAAAGAGTATTGTTTCTGATTTCTTCGGGAAAAATATTATCTGAAATTTTGTTAATGAATTTAATTGCAAAATTAATCTTTACTTCACTTTTGGTTAATTTTGCATTTTCGCCTAATATTTTCCAGCAGAAATCTTCTTTGTTATCTATTAAAAATTTGCAGTCAGAAATTTTATAAAGTAAGTTTGCAGGTGCTTTATTTTTTCTTAAGTCGTTTGAAATATGCATTAGAGTTATAAAAAGCATATCTTCAAAGGCAGGTATATAAACATTTGTTTTATAAATAGTTTTTTTCTGTGCTCTTTTGTAAAAATTTTTTATAAGTTTTTTATTATTGTAAATTTCTTCCAGAATATTTTTATGAATATCCATTATTCTGTTTTTTGAATTATTTGCATCATATACTACAAAAGTTGATTTTGTAATTTTTTTAAATTTATATCCTAGCGATTTTGTAATTTTTGCTGATTTTACCCAACAGCTTTTATCAACTAAAATATCCGTATCATTTATATATCTTGGAAAATTCGGATTTAGAAATTTCATTAAACTGTTGTTGAATAAAAATGGAGTGATATTATTTTTATTTAACTTAATTCCAATTTTTTTGAAATGAGAAATTGTCTGTAAATTTGCAAATCTTTGATTTAAAAATAATCCTTTTAGCCTTGGTTCTTCATAGTTTGTAGCTCTCAGATGAGGATTTATTTTTAGAATATATGATAATATAAGTGATTTTGCTCCATTTTTTGTTTCTATATCCCAATTTTTGAGGAGTTTGTTTAATTCGTCTTGTTGAGGATTTTTAGACAACAAGAGATTTATTAAAATTTTTTCTTCCATGCTCAAAATTTCATTATAAAAATATTCAATCAGAGCATCGCAAATATTTGTTTTTATGTTTAAAAACCCTGTAGCCCTTATATTATCTATTTCTTTTTTCCAAAGTATTTCTTTTTCCATCTTTGTTTTTTTTGTGTTCTTTTTTAAATGTATTTTTATTATACAATAAATATATAAAATTAATTTATATTTTTTTAAATATATAATTTATATTAATATTTTAAAAATATTTGTTAATTAAAATTTGATTATATGCTGTTAGAAAGGAAATAATGGAAAATTTAATATCAGTTGTAATACCTTCATATAATGGCGAAAAGTACATAGCTGAAACAATTGAGAGTATTCAAAAACAAGATTTTTGTCATGAAATTATAGTGGTTGATGATATGAGTACCGATAAAACCGTTGATATAGCTAAATCTATGGGTTGTCGTGTAATCCAAAATATTGAGCATAAAGGACAAATGGCGGGGAAAAATACGGGAATAAGAGCTGCTAGCGGCAATTATTGGCTAACTATTGATCAAGATGATATATTGGCGCAAAATGCTTTAAGCATGCTTTATGATGAAATGCGAAAAAATCCCGAGTATAAGATTGTTATGGCAAAATTGAAGAATTTTTGTTCTCCTGATACTCCTCATAGAAAAAAATTTGTTAATCCAACTCCTTTTTCAAATATTTTAACAGGTTCAACTTTATTTAAAAAAGAGATTTTTGATATTATCGGTTTTTTTAGAGAAGATACTATAACAGGCGATGTTATTGATTTAACAGAAAGATTGAAAAACAAAGGGCTTTCAATTCATAAGGCTGATTTTATAACTTGTTATCGAAGAATTCATGATAATAATTTTGGAATAACAAATCAATCAGATGAATATAAAGATTATGCAAAAATTTTAAGAGATAAGTTAAAAAATAAATAATAAGATTTTGAGGAAAATTAAATGCAACAGTTATGCGATGAAGAAAACAAAAAAACGATTGTACAAGTCTTGATAGATGATTTTTTAAATGAAATTATGACAGAAGATGAAAAAGAACTCGTGAGGCTTTCGTTTTCATCTGATTGTACACAAGAGCAACTCGATAATATATTAAAAAATTGGAGTTTTGAAAAAAAGCCTCTTGCAAAAAGCTTGTTATTTGCTTATTTTCAAAAAAATCATCCAGATTTGAAATTCAATAGTGAAATTTGTGCTATTTTAAAACCGTTATTTCAAAAATACAGGTTTAATAACATTGCAATTGTTTCTCCTTTTATGAAAATCGGCAAAAAATTAAATGAAAACAATATTTTTCCTATGGTTTTAAAAGGTCTTGCCATGCGTTATTTTAGACCTGATTTGCCAAGAATTATGAATGATGTTGATATTTTGGTTTTAAATCAAGATTTTATGAAAACCATCGAGCTTATTTTGCCTTTTGGCTATTATTATGAAAAAATAGATGTTCATTCGGTTGATTTACATGATAATAAAACAAAATATAACGCTATTGATGTTCATAGATTTATTTATTTAGGTTCAAAAAATGATAAAAATTTTTTAGATGATTTATTCAAAAGGGCAACTTTGCAAAATGTTTTTGGTATAAAAGCTTTTGTGCCTTGTTATGAGGATATGTTATTTATAGTGCTTGCTAATTTATCAAGAAATTTAAAAGATGATGCTAGTAAAGCAGGTATTGTATATGCAATTTATGATTGCAAGTTTCTTTTGGATTCAAAAAAAGATTTTAATTGGGATATTATAAAAGAAAATGCTAAAAAAACAAATACGCAAGCGCAGATTGGATTTGCTTTAAAGCTTATTAATCAGATTTCTAAAGATGTTATTTCTGATGATATTATAAATAATTTATTTTCTTTTGAAACAACACAGGATTATTCCACATCTGTACTTTTTAATAGATTTTATTTGAAAAATTTAAGACAAAAATGTCGTTCTATGAAAGTAAAAGATATATTTAATAATTTTGGCGAATATCTACGCTTTAAGCCAAGATATTTTATTTTAAAATTCTTTATTAAACATCCTAAGCTAATCAGAATTTTTATTAAGGATTTATTCTAGTAATAAAATTTTTACTATGATATTATATTGGCTGAGGAGTTTATGGCTACAAAAGAATTAACTTCGGGTAGTCCGATTAAATTGATATTGAATTTTATGGTTCCGATTTTAGTCGGAAATTTGTTTCAACAATTTTATAATCTTGTTGATGCTTTAATAGTTGGAAGAACATTGGGAATAAATGCACTTGGGGCAGTTGGCGCTACTGCACCTTTGATTTTTCTTGTAATAAGTTTTATTTTTGCTACTACGCAAGGGTTTTCAGTTGTAACTGCTCAAAAATTTGGTGCAAGGGATTATGAAATGGTTAAAAAATCCGTTGGAACTTCTTTTGTTCTTTCTTTTGCACTCACCATACTATTAACACTTTTATCTGCTCCTTTTACTTATGGTATGTTAGAATTTTTGAGAACTCCGCAAGATATTATTAATTCTGCAAACGATTATTTGTTTATTATGTTTGCAGGTATTTTTGCTACGGTTTTTTATAATTTATCTTCAAATATATTAAGAGCTTTGGGCGATAGCAAAACTCCTCTATATTTTTTGATTTTTGCTTCTATATTGAACATTTTTCTTGATTTACTATTTATTTTAAAGTTTGGTATGGGGGTTAGCGGTGCAGCTTATGCAACAGTTTTATCTCAAGCGGTCGCAACAATATTGTGTCTTGTTTTTATGTTTTTAAAGTTTCCGATATTGAAATTAAAAAAAGCAGATTGGAAAATAGATAAAAAATATGCATACGAACATCTATACGTTGGTGTACCTATGGGATTTCAAATGTCTGTATTATCTATCGGCATAATTGCTCTGCAATTTGTACTAAATGGTTTTGGCTCAATAGCTGTTGCAGCATATACAACTGCTATGCGTGTTGATCAATTGTTTTCTCAAGTATATCTTGCTTTAGGCGCTACAATAGCAACTTATACAGCTCAAAATTTTGGTGCTAAAAAGATGTCAAGAATTAAAGATGGAGCAAAAGCAAGCGTATTAATTGCATTTGTGGCAAGTGTTATTGCTGTGATTTTTTTGATTTTCTTTGCGAAAGCAATAATATCAATGTTCATGGATGTGCCTCATGATGAAGTAATTAGACTTGCAGTTATGTATATTCATATTATTATGATATTTTTCTTTTTTCTTGGAGTTTTGATTATATATAGAAATATTTTGCAAGGAATGGGCAATGTTAAAGCTCCTCTGGCTTCAGGTGTGGCAGAATTAATTGCAAGAACACTGTGTGCTTTTGTTTTGGGTCATTATTTTGGTTATTTGGGTATTTGTTTATCTACTCCCGCAGCATGGACTGCTGGGGCAATTGTGCTTTATATAGGCTATAAATTGAGTCTTAAAAAGAATTTAAATAGAATTAAAAAACAAAGGCGTGCTTAATCGATAGTATAGGGATTATGCCGAAAAACTCTTTTGTAATTGGCAGTCCTGTAAGAGTTATCAGAAAAATTGAATAATAAGTTATTAAATTAATTCATTTGGTATTGCATATAATACAGATTCAAAGATGTTATAGCTGTAATGTTCAAAATAAAAAGTGTAATTTTTATTTTTTAATAATTCATTTAAATATAATGGAATATCGACAAAATCTGATAAACTATGATAGATTGATATAGCTAATTGAGGTCTATCAGATAGAATTGTTTTTTGCGCACCAATAAGCGCGGGCATTTCAGAACCTTCAATATCCATTTTTATAAAATCAATTTTTTTGATATTTTTTTCTTGTTTTAAATCGTCGATTGTTGTTGTGTTTATTGTTAAAAGTTTTTCGTTTGGTTTTTGTTCTTGATTTTCTTTTGTTCCAATTACTCTTGAAGCTGTTTTTGTGGATAAATTCTCATAGAATCCAATAGTTGTTTTTTCTTCCCATAATCCATAAGGAACAATTTCTACAAAATTTTCATCTTTTATTATTTTATCATAATCATTGTCTTTAAATTTTTCATACATTGGCTCTAGCGCATATAATTTCTTTAAATTTTTAAAATATTTTTTAAATGCCAAAGATTGAATTCCATTGCAAAAACCGCCATCTATAATCGTTTCTATTTTATCTTTATTTATATGCTCTAAATATTGTGCATTATAATTTCTAATGGGTGCATGTTTAGATATAGCGTATTTTTCTTTTGCGTATTTTTCAATTTCATCACGATATCCGCTTCTGTGCGAGCTCCAAATGAAATTATATTTTTTTATATCTTCATCGTTTTTAAATATTTTTTGAGCCTCTTTTTGTTTTTCTTGGTATGGGATGGTTCTAATATAGTTTTCTAATTCTTTTGAAATGCAAATATGTTTTGCATTTAAAAAATCAAGCGCACAGATTGTTTCGTGGAGTGATTTTCTTACGGTAACGATTATTATATCTATATCTTTAAGATGGTTTTTAATTTCTTTTAATTTAATTATCGGTTTTTCGCACCAATAGCCATTTTTATTCTTGTCTATAAAAAATTTAATATTTATATCCGGTCTTATTTTGTCGATATATTCTTTTAACTTTTGTGCAATTGTACCTGCTCCATACATTGCAACAGTAGCGTTTTTGTCGATTTGATTAATAAATTGTTCTATCATATAAACTCCTGTTTGATTATGAAAATAATATCATGGTTTTTTTATATGTAAAATTTAAATTTTTATTTGTTCTTTGTTTTTTTTACTAATATAATATTTATGTGCTTATATTTATTAAATTTTTGAAGCATTAAAAACTTGGGAGAATTAACAAAATGGGACTTTCTCAGATTTTTAGTAAAGAAATAGTTAATAAAGGCAGACAGCCCGCTTTTGATTTATGTAAAACGATTTGTATAATATTGATGATTTTATGTCATGTGTTTTATGTAATAAAATATACAACTACCCCTACTTTGAATGCGACTTATGTTGCACATAATTTAGTTAGATTATTGGGTGCTCAGTTTTTTATGTTTAGTATGGGTATGGGGCTTGCATATTCTCGAAACAGTAGCGCAAAATGTTGTTTTAGAAGAGGGCTCATATTGCTTTTTACGGGGTATTTATTAAATTTTTTAAGAGAAATTCTTCCTTGGATGGTAACAGGTAGCTATCCTATGTTTGCAAGTATAATGACTTATGATAAATTTTTAATGCTTTTAAGTTGCGATATATTGCAGTTTGCAGGTTTGGCATTTTTATATTTTGCTCTTGCAAAGCATTTTAAATGGTCGAATTTAACTGTGTTTATTGTTACATTGTTCATTACTGTTATAGGGGCATTTTGTACAAATGAATTTATGGTTAAATTAACGCCTGATAATTTTTATTATTCTTTTGTAGGTTTGTTAATTCCTATTAAAAATTTTACTACATCTGACTATGTTTGTTTTTCGTTTAGTAATTGGATTATATATCCTGTTGCAGGTTGGCTTTTTGGAAAAATTTTGAAGCGTTGCTGTAATTTGGACAAATTTTATTTGTATTTATTAGGAATTTCAGTGCCTGTATTTTTGTTGGCTTGGGCTGCATTTGATGCGGTTGGTAAAAACATGTGGTTGATATTATTAAATCCTGTTGTATATCATCAGCAAAACCCGATAATATTGGCTGTATATATGAATATTATTGCAATAGCAATTAGTTTAGCTCATTTATGTTCTAATTATTTTGTTAAGTTTAAATTTTGGAATATTATTAAACATTTAAGCTCAGAGCTTCCCACTTTATATATTGTTTCTTGGGTTGTTATAGG
This sequence comes from Candidatus Gastranaerophilales bacterium, assembly GCA_944325165.1. Lineage (GTDB taxonomy): Bacteria > Cyanobacteriota > Vampirovibrionia > Gastranaerophilales > Gastranaerophilaceae > RUG14156. Next base: position 28,850 of record CALUZF010000002.1, on the reverse strand, counting down.
CTGGATTGGTGCTTGGCTTAAATATAATCATAAATTTATTACTAAAGATTTTGAAAATGTGTTTCTTGTATTTGTAGGAGTTGTTTTAGTATCAGAAATCTACATTTATTTTAAAAATAAATGTACAAAAAGGGCTTCTAAGGCAGAATAGAGTTATTCTTTATTGTCTTCTTCAAATTTTTCAACAAGAATTTTTTTGATGCGTCTATCTTTAAGCTCTATAACTCTTAATTTAAGGTTTTCAATTTGAACTTCATCATTTACTCTCGCTAATCGACATAGGAGTTTTTGAACTAGCCCTGCTATTGTTTCAACGTCTTCATCTTCTTTATGAGCTAAATTAAAATATTCAAAAAATTCTTCGATTCTATATAAACCATTTACTATGTATTTATTATTATCTACTTGTTTTATATCATTTTCTTCATCGTCAAATTCGTCTTGAACAGAGCCTAAAACTTCTTCTAGGATGTCTTCTAGAGTAACAATTCCTGAAACTCCGCCAAATTCATCTATTACAATAGCAATTTCTGTTTTATTTTTCTTGAATTCTTCAAGCAGGTTGTCTGTTGTCATAGTTTCTGGGACAAACAAAGGTTTTCTTAGAACATCTTTTATTTGTACTTCTTGATTTTTTAATTGGCAGGAATATAAATCTTTTACGTGCAAAATTCCTACAATATTATCTAATTTTTCGCTATATACGGGATATCTTGTGTATTGATTTTCAAGAGCAATTTTTGCATACTCTTCATAGCTTATATCAATTGGAAGTGAAACAATGTTGCATCTTGGAACCATAACTTGTTTTGCTGTTAAATCGGTAAATTTAAGTGTGTTTTTAAGAATAAAGCTTTCAGTTTTATTTAAAACACCGCCTTTAAAACTTTCTTCGATAATCATATCAAGCTCTTCTTCAGTGTGAACTGAATGGTGCTGTTGAGCAGGAGAAATATTGAATAATTTCAACATCCAATTACCAAAACCATTTAAAAGAAATATAAAAGGATGTAGTATGTTTGCAACCATAATAAGGGGTTTTGTTATTATTAGGGTTGTTTTTTCGCTGAATTGTAAAGCTATTGATTTTGGCATTAATTCACCTATTACAACATGAGCAAAAGTTACAAGCACAAAAGCTATAATTGTTGCAACAGAATGGGTTGCAAATGAACTTGAAACACAAGGCAAAAAATCAAAAAGAGGATGAATTAATTTAGCTAGCGTTGCTTCACCTACCCAACCAAGACCAATACTTGCAATAGTAATTCCTAATTGAGTTGCTGCTATGTATCTATCAAGTGATGATAGCGCTTTTAGGGCTAAATTTGCGGTTTTATTTCCTTCGTTAGCTAATTGCTGTATTCTTGTTTGACGTACGCTTACAAGCGCAAATTCTGAAGCTACGAAGAATGCATTTGCAAAAAGTAAAAATAATATAACAAACAAATTAAATAAAATCATAAATCCTCTTAATTAAAATTGTGCCGTTGTGTAATATTATACAATATAATTATGATTTTTTAGTCTTTTTTGTTTGTTTTTAATATGTATAGAAAAGGAATAACGCATATACACATAAGAGCAAGTGTTAAAAAGGCGTCAAAAAATGAAGCCAGCTTTGCTTGTTGTAATAATTCTTTGTATAATGTTCCATTAGCTTTTTTAAGAGCAACAACTGAAGGATAGTGGATTAAAAATTTATTTTTTAACATTAATAATTTGTATTGAAAAATATTATTATGAGCAGTTAAATTGGCAACAAGATAATTTTGATGAACTTGTGAAACTCTTGCAATAAATGTGGCTGAAGCCGATGTGGCAATTGCTGTAATTATATTTTTAAATAGAGCATGAAGCGCTGCAGCGTCTGCGTTTTTAGAGGGCGGTAATGTTTGAAAAGATAATGCAGTAATTGGAACAAAAGCAGTCGGAACGCCAATGCATAAAAGTATGTTTGGAAGAATTACACTTTCCATTGATGATGTTGTATTTATTTGAGTTAGCATTAAAATTGAGCTTGCCATAATTAAAAGCCCGATTGTAGCTAAAATTCTGCTTTCTATGTATTTTGAAATTTCACCTACAATAATTAAACCAAATAAGCATACTATTGCCCTTGGAAACATTGTTAAACCGGACATAGATGGGCTATAACCCAATAAACTTTGTACAAACATCGGAACTAAAAGTAAAGTTGAATATAACATTACATTAATAAATGAGCTTGCTATTGTTCCAAAAAGAAAATTTCTGTCTTTAAAAACCCTTATATCAATAACAGGATATTTGTACTCGAGCTCCCATACATAAAATAATACAAATGAAAATATACAAATACCACTTAGCCAGCATATCCAAGTTGTATCAAACCAATTATATTGTTGACCTTTATCTAAAACAACTTGCATACATCCCATAGCAACCACTATCGAAAAATATCCCATATAATCGAATTTTTTATTGTATTTGAGCTTTTGAGGTTTATCATCCGCTACAAAAATTTTAACCAAAATAATCGATAATATGCATAAAGGTATATTTATTATAAAAATCCATTGCCAAGAAAAATTATCCGTTAAATAACCTCCCATAAACGGCCCTGCAAGAGGTGAAAACATTGCAGCAACTCCAAAAAGCCCCATTGCTACTCCTCTTTGTTCGGGTGGAAAAACCTCTAATAATACTGCTTGGCAAAGTGGTAAAATGCAGCCACTTCCGATACCTTGGACTATTCTTGCAGCAATTAAACTCTGTAAATTAGGTGCCAAAAGACATAAAAGACAACCAAGACAAAATATTAAAATACTCCAATTCATTAATAATTTTTTGCCGATTGTTCTAACTAAATAACCCGTAACAGGAAGCATTAAACCGCCTGATATGATATAGCAAGTAATTACTGTATTTGTTTCATATTGTGTGGCGCCGTAAAAACCTGCTATATGAGGCTGACTTACGTTTGTAGCTGAAGATGCAGCAAGAGCTAAAAATGCAGGCAAAAGAACCGCCATAGCTACAATGTATGGATTATATTTTTTTTGTTCAATTTCTTCCATTTTATTTTACTTTTACCTTTGGAACTACTGACATACCAGGGACAATATTGTAATTTGAAATATCTTCCTTAAATACAATTTTTACAGGAATTCTTTGAACAATTTTTACATAGCTTCCAACAGCATTCTCCGGTGGAAATAAGCTTGATTTAGCCCCTGTTGATCTTTGTATGCTTTGTACTTCGCCTTTAAATCTTTTTTTAGGATATGTATCTATTTTAATTGATACATTTTGACCCTCTTTCATATAGGTCATTTGGTTTTCTTTAAAGTTTGCAACAATCCAAACTTCTTTTGGTACAATTTGCATAATTGGTTGACCGATTTGCAGATAATTACCCATCTCAACGCTTCTTGAAGAAACTTTACCGCTTTGAGGGGCATACACTTTTGTATATTGCAGATTTAATTTTGCTTGTTCTACTTCTGCTTCAAGTTTTTTTACGTTTGCTTCCATAGCTTTTATGTTTGCTTCGTTTGATGCTAGCGCATGCATTGCTGCTTGCGATTTTTCTTGAGCTGATTTGTTATTAGCTTGTGAAACTTCAAGTTTTGTTTTACTGTCTTCATAAGCTTGTTTTGATACAATTCCGCTTTTATACATTTTTGAATATCTGTCATAATCGCTTTGAGCAAATATCATTTTTGATTTTGCAGAGCTTATGTCTTCTTTTGTTTGATTAACATTTGATTTATTTTTTGCAACTTCTTTTAATATTGAATTTAGTTGGGCTTTGGCTTCTTCAAGTTTTGCTTGTGTTTCTAATAATTTGACTTCATAATCCCTTGGGTCTATTTCAATTAATAAATCGCCTTCTTGAACATCATCATTATCATCAACTAAAAGCTTTATGACAGGTCCTGAAACCCTTGGTGCTATTGAGATTAATCTTCCTTCAACAAAAGCATCATCAGTTGATTGAAAAAACGTTGAATGTATTGCAGCACCTATACCCGTTAATATAAGAGCTATTGCAGTAATAGTCGGTACTATAACTCTTTTTTTCTTATATTCGGGGCGATTTTTCTTTGCTTTTTCTTTTCTTTGTTTTAATCTTTCTTTTGCTTTTTGTTCAAATTCTTCATCATCTATTTTTTTGTTGTTAAAGTTGCTATCTTCCATTTCATTTGTCCTTTTGTATGCTTATATTTGAATATTTAATTCCTTTTCTAAATTTTCTTTGATTTTATTTAGTGCATTAAATGCAATAATTAATTCATCTTCTTCTATGCCTTCAATTGTTTTTTGCCAAAAACTAACTGCAGTTGGCATCATTTTATCGTGGAGCTCTTTGCCTTTTTGTGTAACAAAGATTTTTTGAACTTTTCTTCCGCTGACATCTTCATGCTTGGTGATTAACTCCATTTTTTCAAGAATTTTAATTATTCTTGTTATATTTGGTCTGTCTTTTAGAGTTATTGCTCCAATTTGTCTTTGATACATTCCGTTATGATTAATTAGCGCATGCAGTACTGTTAATTGTTCCGGAGTTATTTCAAAACCTTTGCTTGCAAAAAGTTGCGTTGAAATAGCGCGTGTCATTTTTCCAATACGCACTAATTTCATTCCAATTCGACTTTTTAATATTTCTTGTTGTTTCATAAATTTTCTTTGTGTTATCATAATAACATAAACAAGGAAAAAAAGTGTTATGAAAATTTTAAAAATATTATTGATTTTATTATTTTTGTTTACTCAATTTGTTATAACCGAAGCAAAAGAACAAAAAATCACTCCAAATAAACTTGAATACATCAATATTGATTGGTGGAACAAGTTTTCAGATGAGCAGCTTAAAGATTATTTAATTTTTGCATTTGAAAACAACAAAGATTTAAAAATCGCTACAGCTGCCACAAATCAAGCTCAACAGGTCGTAAAAATGGCTTTTGCCGATCAATTACCCCAATTATCTCTTAGCGCCAATATTAGCAGGGAATTTACAAGCTCTACTACACGTTTTGGAGATGTAATTATTCCTGATTATTCTCAAAGCAGGTTTTTATTACCTGTCAGTATGACCTATGAGCTTGATATATGGGGTGAAAATTATTTAAAAACAAAAAGTGTAAAACAAAAGCTTGAAATGATTAAACAAGAAGAAAGAGCTTCTTATATCTCAATTACAACGGCATTAGCATCGAATTATTTCAATTTGATTAAAGCAGATAAGTTAATTGAAAATCAAGAAAAACTTGTTAGTATTCAAGAAGAAATAGTAAAAAAATATGAAGAAAAATATGCAGGCGGGTTGTGCTCAAAAAAAGATGTATTATCTAAAAAACAATTGTTGACTTTATATAAAGAAGAATTGAACAATTTGAAAGAAAAACAAGATATTCTGGAAAACCAGCTAAAGGTTATTTTGGGCGATAGAAATTTAGCTGAGATTAAAAGAAGTTCTTATGAAGATGTAAAAATCCCAGAATTGCCTGTAGATATTAAAACTGAGGCTATTCAAAATCGTCCCGATTTAATAAAAACCGAAAATTATATTAAAAAAATAGGAATTGATGTAAAGGTTGCTAGAAGAGAATTTTTGCCTAAATTTTTGGTTTTTGGCCAAGTAGGTTTTAATGCTTATCAATTATCAAAGATTTTTACACCTCATACGTTTTTATCTAACGCGGGCATTGCTCCTTATTTTGATATATTTGCAGGCGGAAGAAAGATTGCAATACTAAAGTATCAAAAACAAGAGTATGAAAAAGCTTTGCAAATATACGAAAAAACTATATTAACATCAATTCAAGAAGTAAATGATGCAATGATGAATTCAAAAACTGCTCAGAAAAATTATCAAATAAGCTCTGAGAGATTTGATTTAGAAAAAGAAAAGTATGATTTATCTATCCAACAGTACGATATAGGGGCAATTTCTCAATTGGATAAAATGGAAGCTATGGAAGATGTATTGTTGTCTGAAAAATCTAATATTTCAAATAAAATTGATACTATAATTTCTGCAATTAATATTTATAAGGCTATAGGCGGTGTTGATTATAAACCGTATGAAGAATTGCTTTAAAAATATGTAAATAATTGTAAACATTTTTTTAATAAATCTAAAGTTATCTCAAAGCCATGTCGATGTAAGTAATTGTATAAAATTATTTATTTTAAAGGAGACATTGGAATATGGGCAACGGCGTTGAAAACAACGAATTATGGAAGAAATTGCAAGCAACTGTTATGAAAAATAGCTGGATGCAAGAACTTTATGGATCGACAAGAACGGAACAACAAGACAAGATAAAAGCTGTTTTTACTGTTGTTGCTGATAATAATTTAACTTCTAAAGAAAAGAATGCGCTCGAAGCGCAAGCTGAAACACTTCAAGATAAAGTTGAACGTCTTGAAGCTAAAATGGCAGTTTTAGAAGAGGAAATGGCGAAAAACCAAAAAGAAATCGATAAACAAGCTGCTCAAATTAATGATTTGGTTACAGAAGCAAAAGATAGATCAAAAGAAATGCAAGAGTCTCAAAAGAAGATTGTACAAGATGCAACAGATGATATTTTGTTGAAAATTGAAAAAGGTACAATTAAGCCAAATCAATTTAGTGAATATTTATATAGGGCAATGGATAATTCAGAATTAAGATCTGATAAAAATAAATTTGAAAATATAATTGCTAACTTGCAATCAAAGCAAGGTGAAATTAGTAATTTAGTTGCCAATGCTGATAAATGGTTATCACAAAGAAGTCTTTTAAAAGCTCAATATGGTGCAACTAAATCAACTTATGATTTATTAAATGCTACAATTAAAAGAATTGGTTCAAATTCATCAACATATACAAATAGTGATTATGATAAAAATATTCCAACTTATTCACCCGAAAAAGTTGCAACAGTTAGCAAATATTCAGAAAATCCTTTAATTAATGTTGAAGCGGGTGAAAATACAAATTATGTTGAAGGCTCTCAAGAACCAACTTTACAAAATATAACTTCAATAACAGAAAAATATAAAGATTTATTGGGTGCCGAAACTACAGGTGAAGCTTATTCATCAAGTAATGTTGCTGTTCAAAATCTTGGCAAAGCCCTTGATATGGGTTTAATGGACGATTTAATGGCAGCAGGATTATCTGCAGGTCAAATGCAAGATTTTATAGCTCAAAATTTTGCAGGTGCAAAAATTACAAGAACAGATAGCGGTCTTTCAATTCCTTATGGTCATGATACCAAAGGTAAAGAAATTTATAATAAATTAATTCAAGGAGTTAAAGAATATAATACTTCGTTTAAAGGTGCGCTAAATACTTGGGATAAAGATGGCGGAAATACAATTTCATCTAATAAACAAATAGAATCTTTATCTCAAAATTATGAAACTATGTTAAAAGATATGCAAACTCAAGGCTTTACATTTAAAGAAGCTATGTTTGCAATGTTTGACCCTGATTATGGTATCTTTAAAGATAGCGGTGTAGTTTATGACGTTGATAAACAAGGAAACAACCCAAATTACTTTATAGAATTTGCAGGTGATGATGAAACTGCAAATATGTATAAAAATATGAGTGATTTGATATACAATATTTGGGGTGTTAAACCTTCAAGAGGTATCTCTGTTGAACAATATACAGGTGATGACGGTGGTGTTGTTGCTCCGGATGATTCATCTCAAACAACAGAAGTAGAAAGAACAGACCCGTTGGCATTCACTATGGGCGATGATGTTAATAATGTGTATTCGTTTATTATGGATAGAGATAATGACGGTGCATTTACAGATGCAAGCGAATTTGTAGGCGGTGGTACAACAAGCTGGCTTGATGATTTAAAAACATTTGATACAAACGGTGATGGTAAAATAGAAGGTGAAGAATTAGATAATTTAATGCTATTGGGTACAAAATTCACTGATGACGCTGAGGTTAAAACTGATAATAGCGAATATACCCCCGATAAAGTTGAATCAAATAATAAATATGAAAGAGTTACAACAACAAATGTTGATTATACTTTAACAAGCGCATCCGATTTAGGAATTGCTTCAATCGATTTAAGTAATCTTGAACAACAAGTAAATCAATCTCGTAACACATTTGATGTGAATGGTTCTGAGCTATTCGATGATTCATTTACATTCACAATGCAAGATGGTTCTGAAGTTGTAGCAAAAAGAAAAGACGAAACATCAACATATATGGATGCAGTATATGGCGGTGTATACGGTAAAGGCTTCAAATTGGGCATGAAAGAAAGCCAAGTTGATGAAGTATTGAAGAAGGATTATGGTGAATATGACCAATTTGATGCTAAATATTCACAAACTTTTGATAACTTATTAACATTGAAAAACCTTGATAGTATTACAGAAGAAGTTGAACAACTATATGATAGAACATTAAATTTAGTAAATGAAATTCATAGTGTTGGTATGATTAAAGGCAACTATGAAGCATTCTCAATGCAAACTGTTCCTCAATGGGATACTATTAAATATGATGTTATATCTAAAGCAACTTCTAGAAATCTTCCTGTAGATGATTATGGTCAAAGTTTGTTAAAAGGCATATTTATAGAAGGTAATAACTTAACAGCTGATGCCGTAGTTGATAGATATGAAGAATTAATCCAAAGAGAAGAAGATTGCGAAGAAGAAGAAAAAATGCAAGAAAATATTTGGAGAACATTGTCTTTAGCTACATCATCAGGAGTTAGCGCAAAGGCGGCTGAAATTGAAGAATTATTCAAGAGCGGTAAAGTTACTACACCGGAAGAAGCAGTTAATATATTGGCTCAAGCAGGTTATGAACCGAATATTGATGTAACTGAATATGAAATAGGTTTTAACTCCGAAAGAGAACAAGAAATCTATGAAACATTTAACAAGGTATTTAATGAAGCAGGCTATGAAGATAGTGTAGTTGAAGCTTTAGCGGTACTTTGTGTAATGCAACAAGATAATCCAAACTTTATGGTAGATAAAACTGCTCAACAAATTGTAGATAAAGTAATGGATAAATTAGGTCTTGAACCTAAAGAACAAGAAGAAACTCAAGAATAAACAAGTTATACACACACGATAAACTAAAAAGCTTGTTTAATTACAAGCTTTTTAGTGTTTTATTTGCCATTTGTACCATTTTTTTATCATGTTGCGAGCTAAAACCCGTTGTTGTCAGATAATTTCCAACGATAGCGCTATCAACACAATTATTTATTAATAATTGTATGTTTTTTTCGGATAATCTTGCTTTTTTGCCTCCTGCAAGTCTTATTGAGGAATTTGGATTTGCAATTTTAAATATAGCTATTGTTCTTATGATATTTTCTTCATCAATTTTATCAAAATAATTTTCAAAAGGTGTGCCTTTAATAGGAGTTAAAATATTAACAGGAATGCTATTTGGTTTAATTTGTGCTAATTCTAGAGCCATTTCAATTCTTTGTTCTATTGTTTCTCCCATTCCTATTATAACACCGCAACAAAGCTCTATTCCTGTTTCTTTTATGGCTTTGCAAGTGTTAATTCTATCTTGATACGTATGGGTTGTGCAAATTTCACTATGATAGCTTTTGCAAGTGTTGATGTTGTGATGAAATCTTCTAAGCCCTGCTTCTTTAAGTTTTTTAGCTTGCTCAAGGCTGCATATTCCAATACTTGCGCATGATTTTAAGCCAAGCGAATTAATTTTTTTAATCATTTTTAAAAGTTCATCAAAATCTTTTGCTTCATCGGGGGTTTTGCCCGAGGTTACTATTGCAAAATTAATAGCACCATTTTCTTTGGATTCTTTTGCAACTTTTTCAACTTCATCAATTGAAACCAAAGGATGAGTTTGAATATTTGTATTATAGTGGGTTGATTGAGAACAATATTTGCAATTTTGAGAACATTTTCCTGTTCTGGCTGAAATTAATGAGCAAAATTCAAATTCGCTAAAAGTGTATTTTTTTGCTTCAGCTAAAAGTTCATTTAATTCTAAATTGTATAATTTTAATAATTCTTCTTTTGTTTTCATAACTAATTCCTCGTTGTATAATTTTATCATGAATAAATCTATTTTTATAACAGGCACAGATACTGATATTGGTAAAACATTTGTTTGCGTTGGTTTGTGTCTTTATTTAGAGAGTTTAGGTTTAAAGATTGGATATTTTAAACCCTTTCAATCGGGGGCTTATATTGAAAATTCTAAAAAATTAGCTCCTGATATTGAAGAAATTAAAAAATATTCAAATAATATTGAAACAAAGTATTCTTATCTTTTAGATGGTGAAATTTCACCGTACTTGGCAAGCAAATTGAATAATGTTGAAATTGACATTAATAAAGTAAAAAAAGATTTAGATGAAATTAAAAAAAATAATGATTATACTATTATAGAAGGCGCAGGAGGGCTGTATTGCCCTGCTTTTAAGGATAATTTATTTATTGATGTGATAGAAAAATTAAATGAAGAGCTTATTATAGTTACAAAACCCGATTTAGGTCGCATTAATCATACCTTAATGACCCTAGAATGTGCTAAAAATAGAGGAATTAAGGTCAAAGGTGTTATTATTAATGCTATGCCGATAAAAAAAAATGAAGCTCAAGAACATTTTATTGATGAATTAAAAGCTTTTTGTGATGTTGAGATATTAGGGATTGTGCCTAAGATGGATAAAATTTCAAAAGATGGAATTATAAGGGCTTTTGAGTTTTATAAGAGGTTTGTTTGATTTGCTCAACGTGTGCAGTCGCACTACGTTTCGCTTCGCTCAGTTTAGTAAAAAATATTTATCCGTTCATATTGAATTATACAATTCGTCATGCTGAATTTATTTCAGCATCTTATAAGGTTTATGCGCAAGCATATCATTTATAAGACCCTGAAACGCTCAAAGAGAACAGAAAATTACGCTTGCACTATTTTCTAGCTAGTTCAGGGTGACGGTTTTAATAAAAAGTGATACGGACTACGCACTTGGCATGAGCTCAACGCTCCTGCCTGCGTGCTTCGCACACCTATGCCCTCGCTTTGCTCAACGTGTGCAGTCGCACTACGTTTCGCTTCGCTCGGGAACACCGGCTTGTGCATGCTCCTGTGGGTATCTCGGCTTTGTTCGGCTGGGTCGCCTCACAGCCTCGATTATCCTACGTCGCTATCGAACGGTTACGCCTAAAATGTCAAGGCTCAACGCCTTGCCATTTTCACGGCTTCACACACGGCTGACGCATGCTTCGCACACCTATGCCCTCACCTTTGCTCGCTAAGCTCGCTCGGTTCGGGTTATCTACATAGAGATTCTGTCTTTAATTTCTTCCATTTTATGATCAGCTAATCTTGAATCGCCTTTAACTCTTGAATATGCCAAATAGCCGTTCATTCTATCGATTTTTGTAAGATTTTTAGAGCCACATTTTGGACAAACATCCATATTTAATTCTTGGTGTCCACAATCATCACAATATGATAATGAAAGATTTACGCCTTCATAAAATCCTTTTTTCATAGCACGTTTAATTAGTGTTTCAACGGCTTTTGTATTGTATGAAATAGGATATTTAACATATTGGATTTTTCCGCCATTCATTAAGTCCCAGAATCTGCCTTCTTTATCTTGTTTTTCAATTGGGCTGATTTGTTCTGAAACATGGCAGTGGAAAGAATTTGACACATAAGGTTTATCAGAAACTCCGCCAATTATGCCATATTTTTTTCTAAATTGTTTAACTTGAAGTCCGCATAAGTTTTCTGCAGGTGTTCCGTATAGTGCATATAACCAGCCATCTTTTTCTTTGAATTCTTCAACTTTTTTATTGATATATCTCATTACTTCGAGAGCAAATTCACCATCTTCAACCAATGATTTGCCGTTATGAAGTTCTTGAAGTTCGTTTAGCGCAGTAATACCAAATGAGGCTGTAGCTGATTTTAATAGCGGTTTAATTTTGTCGTTATGATTTAAATGACCGCCATAAAAACCACCTTCGCAATATGCAAGAGGATTAACTGAAGCTCTCATTTCTCCTAAGTATTCGTAAGTTCTTATATGAATTTTTCTGATTAAATTCATATAGTAATCTAAAACTTCATAGAAATCCCTGCTTTCTTGTTTAGCTTTAGCATATATCATAGGTAAGTGTAAGCTTATAGCACCAATATTGAAACGACCTACAAATATGGGCTTATCGTTTTCATCAGCAGGAGTTTTGCCACCTTTTTCAAACCAAGGCGATAAGAAAGCACGGCAACCCATAGGAGATACTACTCTGCCATATTTTTTATACATTGAAGCAACATAACCGTCACCTGATAAGCTTAACCAATCAGGATACATTGTTTTTTTAGAACATTCAACACCGGCTTTGAATAAGTCTTCAAGAATTTTACCTTCGCCGTGAAGCTCTTCATCATATAAGAATACAATTTTTGGGAATAATACCGGTTTTTTGCATTCTTTTTTTCCTTGACCGCCAGCACGAGTTTTTAAGCATGCCATAGAAGCCATTTTTTCAAACTCACCTGTTCCCAATCCTGTTGTTACAGTGATGAAAGGATAATCGCCACGAGATGAAGCAACTGTGTTGAATTTGTATTCCCAACCTTGGAAACCTTGTTCATAATCTGATTGAACGTCTTTCATCGCTTCTTCGCGAGCTTTTTCAAACGAAAGACCCATGCAAATATATCTGTTATATTGTCTATCGTATGTTTTTTGCGCATAAGGTGCTAAAATTTTATCAACTTCCGGCACTGTAAAACCGCCGTATTGTTGACTTGCAGCTGCCATAACAATATCGCCTATAACATCAAAAGCAACATCTAGGCTTTTTGGTTCGTTATACCAAATGTTGCCCATTTCAAAGCCGTCTTTTAAAACTGCTGCAACATCAAACAAGCAACAATTCATTGTATCTCTTCTTGCAGACATATCATGGATGTAGATATAGCCTTCTTTTATGGCTTGTTTGTCTTCAACAGTTAAAAAGAATTTTTTATAAAGCTCTTTGTTTAATTCATTAAAAATTAATGAACGTTTTGTTGAAACTAAAGTAGAATCAGCATTTGCGTTTTCTTTATCGCCTATGTACATAATTCTTTGTGATTCTTGATAAACTTTATCAAGCATGTGTACAAAATCAGTTTTATAGTTTCTGTAGTTTCTGTAGCTTTCTGCTACCTCAGGGCTTAGCGCTTGAAGAGCAGATTCAACAATGTTGTGCATTTGAGCTATTTCAACACTGTCTTTATCCATATCTAAAACAGATTTATTTACAAAGTTGCAAATATCTTTTATTTCTTTATCTGAAAATTCAACAAGCATTCTTGTTGCAGATTTTTTAATAGCCTCAACAACTTTTTCAATATTATATTTTTCTTTTGTTCCATCTTTTTTAATTATTGTAATATTATTTAAGTTTCGTCTTGTAAAACTTATTATATTAGCTAAATTTTCATTACCGGCTTTAATCGCATCAGATACAACACTATGCGATTGTGACTTTACTTGTGCGTTCATATCGTTTGAAATCTTCTGCATTAAATCCTCCTAAGTTGCATTTAAAATGCTTTCCCGTATTTGTTTAATAATTCTATTGAAAATTCATGTTGCCGATGGCTAAAATGCTTCGGTATATATCCAACTAATTTTCTTTCCTTGTTTAAATTATTTTACTATAAATTTATAAGCATGGGTACAAGTTATTTGGAGTATCTTTCAAATTATTTTTTAAAAGATAAAAATCACTCCGATATAGAGTGATTTTTACACTTAATCTTGTTAAATTTAAAAAATTTTCAAATCTTAACTTTACAAAATTATTTTACTAACGGTAAAATTTCTGCTGTTATATCTTTACCGCCGTATAGTACTGCATCCTTTCTGAATACTAATTCATAGCCCATGGCTTTAGCTTTAGTTGTAATTGCATTACTTAATTGAGTGTCAACTTGTGTAACTTTTTTTGAATATGCATCTTTGATGTTTTTCTTTTTTTGAGTTAGTTGTGCTTCGTATTTTTTAATTAAAGCTTCTTTGCCTTCTTTTGTCTTTTGTTTTTGTATGTCAGCGCTTGCTGTATCATACCATTTTAGCATGTCTTTTGTTTGTTTTACTTGAGTTTCTTGTGCTGATTTTAATGTTTTAGAAGCAGCTAATAATTTTGGCACATTTACATAGGCAACTTTTGCAGGTGTTACATCTGAAAAAGCGATGCTATTTACGCCAAATCCAAGACCAAAAGCAAAAGAACATAATGCCAATGTTAATAAACTTTTTTTCATAGTTTTCTCCTTTTGATTATTATTTTTCATAACATATATTTGAAACTATAGGTTGATTAAATTCTATTTTGTTTCTTGAATTAGAATCAACTATTGGCCCGGGGGCTGAAATATACCATTTATATTTCGCTCCTTGTAATCGTTTGAAGAATTTTTCAAGCCAAGCTTTTTTTGTTTCTTCGTTTATTATATTATTTTTTTCATATAAAAATTCATCCCTCATCATATTATCAATTGATTGATGTAGATTTTCCATTCTCCAAATTACCTCATCTAAAAATTCATAAGGCATAAGAGCATCTTCCGCTTTGAGTGTTTGACCTGTTTTAGGGTCTATTGCAAGCTCTGCTCCTGGTGGTTTTAGGATAATTGATTCCGGTATTGCATTTTTTACTTCACGATTTTTATTCATCCATTTTGCGAGTGCAAAAAGTTTTGTTTTTGTAACGTCTATGATAGGTGCAAAACCGCCAGACATATCGCCGTTTATTGTTGCATATCCCATATAAGCTTCTGATTTATCTGATGTTGCAATGGGCAGTGTTTGAGCGTATTCATTTGCTATTCCCCATAAAATCATTGCTCTTGAGCGAGCTTGAATGTTATCTTGGGTATATGAATTAGTGTATCTATTACACCAATAGTTTGAAATTTTTTCAAACGCTGAATTAAAATCTTTTGTGAAAGCTTCTTGATAATCTTTAATAGGTATTTCAATAAAGCCTATTTCAAGATTTTTGGCTAATTGATAAGCATCTGATTTAGATAGGTCAGAAGTTAATTTTGATGGCATTGAAACCCCTAAAACATTTTTGGCTTGAAGCGCATCTGTTAATAATACAGCGCAAACTGTGCTGTCAAGACCTCCGGATAAACCTAAAACAGCTTTTTTAAAGCCATTTTTATAAAAATAATCACGAATAGATAAAATTATTGAATTATATGTTCTCTCTAAATCATTTTCATAATCTAAGCTGAAAGAATTTAGATTTGTTGCAAGAGAGTATTCCTTTGGAATTTTTTCTATTCTTGTGCCTTTATCAAGATTAACATTTAAAACATCTTCTTCAAATGCTTTAGCAAGTGCGATAATTTTACCATTTTCATCTAATACTCTTGATAAACCGTCATATACAACTTCGCCGTTTGCACCTGCTTGATTTATAAATATAATTTTTTTGGAGTGTTTTTGGATAAAATTCTTAAATTTATTTTGTCTTTTATATTCTTCGTTTGTTCTTGAAATTGATAGCTCCGGATAAATTACATAATCTTGTTCGATTTCATTTTCATCTTCGGGATTTTCTATAACTTTAAAACTTTTGTTGTTAATTTTAAAAGTGTCGCAAATTTTAATTTCATTATTTGAAATCAGCGCAAATTCTGTTGTGTATTTATTTTCTTTTAGTTTTGGGTAACTTATTAAAACATTATTTTTAGCAGTTTTCCTTATTTCTTCAAGCGCATTTTCAATTTGTTTTTCTATAAAGGGAGAAGTTTTTAAGGAATCAAATTTATGATAACCATATAAAAATAATTTTGGAAAAATCACTAAATCAATATCTTTATTAATGTTTTCTAGTATGCCTTTAATTTTATCTCTATTGTATTCTATATTGATAGGCATTGGATTAATTTGAACTATAAGTACATTCATTGGTAGCTCCTCTTTCTATAAGCCGATTTTATCATAAAATTTTTTTATGAAGCGTAAAATAACATTAATTTTTTGACAAAAAGCCATATTATCAATATCTTATTATTATGATAATTATGGGAATTGACCCAGGAATTGGGATTAGCGGGTATAGTTTTATAGAATTTAATCAAACAAAAAAAGGTGATTTTTTTGAACTTATCACTTCGGGTTCAATTCAAACCGATAAAAATGCGCCCCATCCCAAAAGATTATTGGAATTAAAAAATGATATTGATTTTTTAATAAAAAAATATAAACCGGATTGTGCTTCAATTGAACAATTGTTTTTCTTTAAAAATCAAAAGACAATAATCCCCGTAGCCCAAGCAAGAGGAGTTATTTTGTTGTCATTGGAAGAAAATTCAATACCGATGTTTGAATATACTCCTTTAGTTGTTAAACAGACAATTACAGGGCATGGTAGAGCTGATAAATCAGAAGTAAAAATGATGGTAAAAAATTATATAAATTTAGATAAAAATATAAAATTAGATGATACAATAGATTCAGTAGCATTGGCATTATGCCATGCGCAAAATTCCCGATTTAAGGAGGAGATTAAATGAATCAATTAATAGCAAAAAGAACTGCAATTTTTTCAATAATATTAGGTGCGATTGTGGGATTAGTTTCGCTTTTGCCTTTTTTAATAGGTATAAGCTTGTTTTCGTTAGCATTTTTTTCATCGGTTGTTGTTATGCTTTATATGAAAAAAGATGAAAAACATATTTCATACTTAACCAATGAACAAGGTGCTATAATGGGCGGTTTGATAGGCTTTTTTTCAACAATAGGTTTCTTTTTAACTTTTTCTCCTATGGTTTGTATATTGCATTTGATTTTTAGAAATTATTATTCTTATATGATTCCTGATATGTTAAAAGACGCGCTATGGCTTTTTGTTGTTGTAGTTTTTATGGTTGGTATTATATTTGCGCTAACAAATTCTGCAACAGGAATGGGACTTTGTTGGTTTTTAAGTCATATTGAGAAAAAACCGGAAAATTTAGATGCCAGATTAGATATTAAAATTGAGGAATAAGAAAAAATGGAAAAGACTATTGAATGGATTAAAACAGGTAAGAATAGTGGATTTTCAAGAATGATTAATCAAATAATCATTCCTTATGAATATAAAAAAGTTGATATTAAAACATCTGATGAGATGTATAATGCAATTAAAACAATGATTGTAAGAGGTGCACCAGCTATTGGTATTGCTGGAGCACATGGTGTTTGCCTTGCTGCAATTGAAAATAAAGACAGTAAAAATTTTATAGATGAAGTTAAAAAAGTTGCTCAATATATTAATTCTTCAAGACCTACTGCCGTTAATTTGATTTGGGCAATAAATAAACAACTTGAAATTTTAGATAAAAATAGCGATAAAACAAGCGAAGAAATTATCGAGCTTTTAGTTGAAAATGCTATAAAATTAGAAGATGAAGATATTGAAATCAATAAAAAAATTGGTGATTTTGGTGCAAGCATAATTCCAAAAGGTGCTACTATTCAAACTCATTGTAACGCTGGTGCTTTGGCTACTGTGGGTTATGGTACAGCATTGGGGGTTATAAGAAGTGCATTTAAAAATGATAAAACAATAAAAGTTTTTGCAGATGAAACTCGTCCTCGCCAACAGGGCGCTAGATTAACTACTTATGAACTTATAAGAGATGGCATAGATACAACGCTTATAACAGATGGTATGGGCGCTTATTTTATGAAAAAAGGTATGATTGATGTCGTTGTAGTTGGCGCAGATAGAATTGCTTTAAATGGCGATAGTGCAAATAAAATAGGTACATATATGGTTGCAATTGCCGCTAAATATCATAATGTCCCATTTTATATTGCAGCGCCTAAATCTACAATTGACCCTACTATTAAAACAGGGGATGAAATTGTAATAGAATTAAGAAATAAAGAAGAAGTTACCATAATAAATGATAAACCTATTGCAACAGATAGGGTGAATGTAATTAATCCTGGGTTTGATGTTACACCGAGCGAATTAATTACAGGAATAATTACAGAATATGGTATTTTTAAACCAAATGAGATATATAAACTTTTTGAGTAATTATGTTTTTTACAAATTATAATTACTGTGGTATAAATAATTATGTAGCAGATATAAGGAGATAATGTTATTAGTAAAGATTACAAAGCTCAAAATGAGTTATTAAATGAGAAAATCAGAGCCAGAGAAGTTAGATTAATAGATAATGAGGGCGTAAATCACGGTACAATCCCAACAACCAAAGCGCTTCAGATGGCAAAAGAAAGAGATTTGGATTTGGTTGTTGTATCTGCAAATCAAGCCCCTCCGGTAGCAAAAATTCTTGATTGGGGCAAATATAAATACGAAACCGAAAAAAGAGCAAAAGAAGCAAAGAAAAAGCAACACACAGTAGATGTAAAAGAAGTTAAAATGCGCTATAAAATAGATGTTCATGATTATGAAGTTCGTCTTAAGGCTGCTAAAAAGTTTTTAGCTTCTGGAAATAAAGTAAAAGTAGTCGTTATGCTTAGAGGACGCGAAATGCAACATTCTCATTTGGCAATAGATTTAATTAATAAATTCCAAGGTGAATTTGAAGAAAATACTGTTGTAATTGAGAAAAAGCCTATGATAGAAGGCAGAAATGTTGTAATGATTTTAGCTCCTTCAGGTAAATAAAAAAATGTTTTTAAAAAAAGACCTCTTGATAATCAAGAGGTCTTTCAATATTTCATAGCTTCCAATTAGAAGATAACTGTAAGTTCTTCGTTTGGATTTAGAGCTGCAGAATTTGAAACTGATGGAACGATAGTGTATAATAATTCGTCGCCGATTTCATATATAACACCGAATGTTCCTGAAATTACAGTCTTAACAATACCGTAAACACCTTTACCGATTGTTACGAATGATGTTCCAAAGCTTGCAACACCACGTCCTAAGTGACCTGTAAATGTTTCAACGAATGTATCTGATAGTCTGTCGCCGTATTCTTCTAAGCCGTTAGCTGAGATGTTTACAACTTGACCAACGCTTCTGCCTGCAACACCAACAGTTCTAGCTGCTGCTGTAAATGGAAGTCCTAAAATTCTAGCGAATATGTTAGGATTTTTTAAGCAATCAGCTGTTGCGCTTGTTAGTTCTTTAGGGAAGCAAGCTTCGCAGTCGCCATTTTTGATTTTTGTAAATTTAACAGTTACTGAACCAGGGAATTTACCTAAGCCTGGTCTTTCAATGCCTACAACTTTACCATACACTTTAGAACCTGTTGGGAATGTTTTTCCTTCAACGCTAACTTCTTGTGTAGTTTTAGCTGTAAATACATCGCCAATGTTAGAGTGTTTTGCATCAACTCTATCTAACATTTTAACTTTGATAGCAACAGGAACACCTGCGCCTTTGAATGCATCACCGATTAATTTTCCGTTAGCACCGTATTTTAATCTAAGTTCTGATACCAATGTTGCAACTTGGTGTCTTGATAAATATGGTTCACTAACTAAAGCTTTTGGATCAGGCATATTGTCGATTAAACCTGAAGCAACAACTTCTTTTGTACATCCATAAGCCCAAGTTGGTATGTTTTCAATTTTTTGACCGTTGATTTTAGGAGCTGAACCATCGTTAGTGTAATCAACATCAATAAGTTTAGCAATTGTAGCAAAAACTTCTGCTTTTGTAATTGCTTGATCTGGTTTGAATGATTTATCAGGATAACCTATCATAACATCAGCTGCAGTTGCTTTTGTTATTTCATCGTTTGCCCAATATGAAGCAGTTACATCAGTATAGCCTTTTGGTGAGTTAACTTGGCTCATATTCAAACCTTGAGATAACATAAATGCTAATTCTGCTCTTGAGATAGGCATTTTGATGTTGAAATCTCTATCGCCTTTTCTTGCGCTCATAGCGTTAAGAAGGTCTTTAGAGAAAGCATTTACATAGGTATTGTCTTTGTTTGTGAAACCTAATCTGCCTTTTTGTTTTAATACTTTTCCGCCAATTCGATAAATTGAATCTGCGTTTTGGTAATCTGTTGCATCAGCATTCATTAATGATGGATGTGCGTATACTTCAATTTTTTCGCAATGCTTGCATTTTTTGCAATTGCAAGGTTCTTTTGCGATTGTGCATGCACATGTCAAAAATAGTGCTAATGTTACAGATAAAGCTTGTGTTGTTCTTTTCATAACATACTCCTTATTCTCGGTACACAAAAACTTGTAACATAATAGTACAG
This sequence comes from Candidatus Gastranaerophilales bacterium, assembly GCA_944325165.1. Lineage (GTDB taxonomy): Bacteria > Cyanobacteriota > Vampirovibrionia > Gastranaerophilales > Gastranaerophilaceae > RUG14156. The sequence goes on along the minus strand of CALUZF010000002.1, from coordinate 8,617 downwards.
ACTAATTATCTTATAATTATTTAAGACCGTCAAGTAAAATTATTGTAGATTTTTAATATCGTTATATATCAATAATGACGCATCTTGTATGAAATTCTTGGCACTGTAATCGTTAAATGGGCGTTTTGTTAAAATAGTTACAATGTATTTTTTGCCGTCATTTGTATATACAATCCCGCTATCACCCAACATTGTGCCTATATCGCCTGTTTTATGAAGCACCATAATGTCTTTTGGTAGTTTCTCTTTTATTAGATGAATATTTCTGGTATTTCCCAAATATTCTTTTAAAATATTTTTATATTTTGGGTTTATATAATTTGGATTATCTATATTATATAGAATTTTTGACATTTCTCTTGCTGTGATTTTATTTGTGCCATCTAAATCTGGCAACCATTCATTGATAGAGGTAACTTTTAGCCCTAGATTTCTCATAGCACGATTAAAACCGTCCATTCCGCCAATTTCATATAGTAACATATTTGTAGCAGAATTATCAGAGTTTGCTATCATTATATTTGCTAAATAATCAAGAGAATATAAGACATCTCCTTTTGTATATTGCAAATCTCCTGAGCCAAGAGTTCTAAATTCTTCGCTGAATTTTCTTTTATCTGTAAGATTTATTGGATTATCAGTGTTTGCAGTTGAATCAACAAGTCTTATTAATTCAAATGCAATAGGAATTTTAATTATACTTGCAGATGGAAACACTTCATCAGAATTTATTTCAAGACCAGAACCTGTTGAATATTCCCAAACAAATATACTCGGTTGAAGTTTTGGGTAATTTTTTGCCAGATTTAAGAGCTTATTTTTTGTATCTGTCATTTCTGATATTATTTGAATATCTGAAATTTCTTTTGATTTTTCGGCTCTTTCGACTAAAAGATATTCGCCCAAAAAATATGAATTATATAGATATTGTGTGGTTGGTTGAATAAAATCCTTAACATCTAATTTTGTTTTATAATTTAAAATTCTATTTAAAAATAAAGGTTCAAAATAGTGTTTAAAATTGTAAGGACAAACAAAATAACCGTATAAACCAAGAATTCCAAGAGCCAATAGAGCTGGTAAAAATTTAACTTTTTTCTTGGATTTAATTTTTTTGCGTCTTGGTTTTATATTATGAACACAATCAGAATATGAATGATTATATTCATAATAATTTCGGTAGCTCTCGTATGATTGTTTTTTTAATGGTCTGGACAATACTTGATTCCAATAAACTATTAACCATCTAAGTTTAATAAATAGTTAAAAATAAAACATAATATATTTAGATGAAATGTATTATGTTTATGAGCTTTTGATTAAGAAAAATATGTTATACTAAAACAAGGGTTAAAAATTAAAAGGAGTTTTTATGAACATCGTTATATATAGTGAATCGGGTGCTTCTGATTTTGCTAATTTAATTAAATTGGATGATGAAACAGAATTAAGAGAATTTAATGCTTCAGAATTAGAAAATTATAAGCAATATAACCCCGGTGTTTTAATTTTGGATTTAGATAAAGATAAAATCCGTGAATTTTGCGCAGTGAGAAAGCTTGAATGTTCTGTTTTAGTTCCTGTTGATGAAATAGATGAAAATATGACAATCAGAGCACTAAGCTATGATTATATTAAAAAACCTATTAATCCTATTGAATTAAATGTCAGAATTAATGCGCTTTTAAAAACATATTTAACAAAAAAAGAGCTCGTTAAAAGTGCAATTTGTGATGAGTTAACAGGTTTATATAATAGAAAATATCTTCATCATAGACTTGATGCTGAAATTTCACGTGCAAAACGTTATGGTACAAGTTTATCTTGTTTGTTGTTGGATATTGATTACTTTAAAATTGTAAATGATATGTATGGATACGATTGGGGTGATATTCTACTTAGAAAGATAGCACAGATGCTATCTGCACTAGTTCGTAAAGAAGACGTTTTAACAAGATATGGTGATGAAGAATTTATCATAATACTTCCTGAAACAACAGAGCAACAAGCTATGATATTTGCTGAACGTTTTAGAAAAGATGTTGAAAAAATGGAATTTATTCCTGCAAATGAGGAAGAACGTCATCCTATAACAATTTCTGGCGGTATATCTTCATTCCCTTGCATAGAGGAATCTGACGAAAATGCAAATACATTAATCAGATATGCAGAACATGCACTTTATAATGCAAAACAATCTGGAAAAAATAAAATAGTAGAATTTTCTAAGATGAATTTAGGTTGTTAATTCTAATTACTTGGTAAAAATGACAAATAAAAAAGACTGCTTTGATTGGCAGTCTTTTTTATATATAAATTTATTTTTACATTGGTTGAAATCTTATTATTAACATATTTGTTATTGCTTGTACGAAAACAATTATATAAACAAGTGCAATAGCAAGAGTTAAATATTTTTGGAAATCACCAAATACAATCAAGTTATTTTTCTTTTTCATTTCTGTATAATCAACAAATTCTTTGTGATATGGCTCTTCCGGCAATTTTGTTTCAAGATATTCCAGAACTTTTGCATATTTAACTTTGATTAGCATTTGATAAGAATCAACATTTAACCACCACATTATTGTAACGCCGAAACCAATAACAGAAAGCACTATAGCAGGTGCATAATGAGGTGTTAGTGTAGTTAACATATAGGTTGCTATTAAAAGCACTAAATTAAATACAAGATAAAATCTGTTTGTAGAGAATTGTCTGTCAATAAATTTTTCTTTAGCTTCAGAATAAATTCTATATTGCTCCAGAATTAAATATTTTTCGTCTTTTGGATCCATTTAAGGCGTACTCCTTTCACAAATTAGAGTTTACCATATTTTTTTTAGTGATGGTTAATATAAAAGTATGATTTTGCGGAAAAAAAATGGGGTTCATACCCCAATTCGCATACTAGCCGAAGCATTAACAACATGTATATCATAACTTTAAACTTATAAAAAAGATAGTCATTGTTAAGAAATGTAATACATTTATAGTAGATTTTAGCTTTTATATTATTGCTTTATGGAATATTTTTTTGCCTTTTTTGATTTTGATACCTTTTTTTAGTTGTTCTTTGGTGATTTTGTGGTTAATATCGCTGATTTTTTCTTCATCAACGGAAATCCCCCCTTGTTGAATTAATCTTTTTACTTCGCCTTTGCTTTCGCATAATTTGCATTGAAGTAAAATATCTGACAATAAAATATCCTCATTTTCCATTGTTATTTTTGTTGTAGGCATATTGCTATCATCCAATCCGCCTGCAAAAAGGGCTTTTGCTGCTTCTTGAGCTTTTCGTGCTTCATCTTCGCCATGTACGAGTGAAGTTAATTCAAAGGCTAAAATTTCTTTTGCTTTGTTTAGTTGTGCACCTTGCCACAAGCTCATTTCTTCAATTTCATCTAAAGGTAAGAATGTTAACATTCTGATGCATTTTAGCACATCATCATCTTCAACATTTCTCCAATATTGATAAAAATCATATACTGATGTTTTATTTTTATCTAACCAAACAGCACCAGAGGCAGTTTTACCCATTTTTTTGCCTTGAGAATTTAATAGAAGAGTTATTGTCATAGAATGAGCATCACGACCTGTTTTTTTTCTGATTAAATCAGAACCAGCCAGCATATTTGACCATTGGTCATCACCGCCAAATTGCAAATTGCAGTTATAATGTTCATTTAAATAATAAAAGTCGTAAGCCTGCATAATCATATAATTAAATTCTAAAAAGCTTAAACCTTTTTCCATTCTTTGTTTATAGCATTCAGCTCTTAGCATATTATTTACCGAAAAGCAAGCACCAATTTCTCTTAAAAGCTCAACATAATTTAGCTTTAATAGCCAATCGGCATTATTTACCATAATCGCTTTATCTTCGCCAAATTCGATAAATCTTTCCATTTGCTTTTTAAAACATTCACAATTGTGTTCAATTGTTTTTTTTGTCATCATAGAGCGCATATCGCTTCTGCCGGAAGGGTCTCCAACGTGTCCTGTTCCTCCTCCGATTAAGACAATAGGTTTATTTCCTGCCATTTGCAGTCTTTTCATAAGGCAAAGCGCCATAAAATGACCAACATGAAGCGAATCTGCTGTTGGGTCAAATCCTATATAAAATCTGGCATTACCAGAATTGATTAATTCTTTTACTTCTTTTTCGTTTGTAATTTGAGCAATTAATTGCCTTTGTTGTAATTCTTCAAATATTCCCATTTGTCTTAAATTCCTCTGATTTTTACTCTTTTAATCTTAATAAAACCAATAATTTTTATCAAGTTTTTTGATACAGCTTATCTGTTTTCCAAAAACCCTTTTATCACTCTTTTTTGGGCTTTATTTTCTGGAAGATATTCATTTTCATCTATTTTTTGCCAATTATCGTTTTTAAGACTTTATCAAAATCTTCTTTTATTAGTTCTCTTTGATTTTCGCAGGCAATTTCAGAGGCTTGTGAAATCATATCAACTATATTTGAAGGACTGTAACCTATTAACGATTTTGCAATTTGTTGAATTTCTTTTTCGTTTTGAGCAAGTGTAACCCCCCATTTTAAAAGAAGTTAATCGTTTTATGAGTAATTTTTTGATTTTTTTGATTGTTTTTTCTAATCCTACAACGTCATCCAATGATTTAGGAGATGAAGAAGAGGGTTCGAATTTTGTTAATACTTCTTGATTCTCACCATCTTCTTCATCATATTCAACACCGGCAACACATAATCTGTTAGGGGTTGATAAAGCTTCTTTTGTTGCGATATCTTTTTCTAAAATATTAAATAGAGACTCTCTCCATTTATAACAAAGTTTGCTCGCTTTTATCCAGCTTTTCGTTTAATTTTTGGTTTAATCTTTTGTTGTAACCAAAGTTGATGTTAATGCGTGTTAGTTTCATATTTTTTTAAAACTTATGAAAAAAATTTTTTGCTAATAAAATCTTTATTTAATCTTTATAAATATTTGAGCTAAATTATGTTAATATTAAAAAGACAAGGAAGTATTTTGAGGAGAAAAAAATGAAAATTCCTATTATTAATTCAAAAAGACAATATGAAACTATTGCATCAAAAGTTGAACCTGCCGTATTAGAAGTTATGAGAAGCGGTTCTTATATTTTAGGTAATAACAACAAAGAATTTGAAAAAGAAATGTGTGAATATTTAGATTGCAAGCATGCTGTTGCATTGAATTCAGGAACAGACGCTTTACATCTAGCGCTAAGAGCATTAGATATAGGTGAAGGTGATGAAGTAATATCAACTGCATTTACTTTTGTTGCTACATCTGAATCAATTGGTATAGTTGGTGCAAAACCTGTTTTTGTTGATATTGATGAAGATACATTCAATATTGACCCTGCTAAGATTGAAGCAGCAATCACACCAAAAACAAAAGCAATTATTCCTGTTCATTTGTATGGACAACCCTGTGATATGGATCCTATTATTGATATTGCAAAACGTCATAATTTATTTGTAATTGAAGATGCTTGCCAAGCGATAGGTGCTGAATATAAAGGTAAAAAAGTAGGTACTATAGGTGATATTGGCTGTTTTAGCTTCTATCCTACTAAAAACCTTGGTACGATGGGTGATGGCGGTATGTTGACTACTAATTCTCAATATATTAAAGATAGAGTTATAGCTCTAAGAAACCATGGTGGCGCTATTCGTTATCATCACGATGAAATTGGCGTAAATTCAAGATTAGATGAAATTCAAGCTGCAATTTTAAGAGTTAAATTGCCTTATGTTGATAAATGGAACAGCGCAAGAAGAGAACATGCAAAATATTATAATGAATTATTTGCAAAATGTTCTTTAATTGAAACTCCGAAAGAATTAGACAACGCATATTGTGTATATCATCAATATACAGTTAAAGTTCCAAATAGAGATGAAGTTCATAAAATGCTTGGCGAAGCTGGAATTGGCGCTATGATTTATTATCCTATTCCATTACATCTTCAAAAAGTTCATGCGAAATATAACTTCAGTGAAGGTATGCTTCCAAAAACAGAAAAGAATACTAAATTAGTTCTTTCGCTTCCTATGTTTGCTGAAATTACAAAAGAAGAACAACAAGAAGTTGCAAAAACACTTATTGAAATAGTCGAAAAAACAGTAGCTACTGTATAAGACTATAAATATAATAAAACCGCCCTTTAGGGGCGGTTTTTTAGTTATCTTTCTTTTTAATTAATTTTGAAACAGTGTTTAATACAATTAAAACTGCGATTAAGCTTAGTGCAATTATTATAAATTTGCTTTTTGTTGTAACTGCAATAATAGATAATAGCGCACAAACCATTGAAAAGCTTGCTAATAATAAGACAAGTTTATCTTGAGAATATCCGGCATGCAATAATTTATGGTGGATATGTTCGCTATCAGCTACAAATGGGCTTGAACCCTTTAAAATTCTTCTTGTTGAAGAAAAAACAACATCCATTAAAGGTACCGCTAAAATTAATATCGGCAAATACATTGAAATACCGCCAGATGGTTTAACAATTCCCGTTATAGATAGTGTTGCTAATAAAAATCCTGCATATAGCGCTCCTGAATCACCCATAAATATTTTAGCAGGGTTGTAGTTGAAGGTTAAAAATGCGCACATAGCACCCATCAATATAAATGCAATTAGAGCTGTTATTGGTACTGCAGGAGCTAAAACAAGAGAAATTATTCCAATTGATAGAGCTGAAATGCTCACTATTGAGCCTGCTAAGCCATCTATACCGTCTATGAAATTAATTGCATTTGTTATACCTACAATCCATAAAAGCGTTATAGGATAGCTCATAAATCCAAGTGAAATGTTTGCGCCAAAAGGGTTATAGAAGGTTTCAATTCGAACACCTAATAAAATAACTATTGTTGCGATTGCAATTTGTATAAATAATTTAAATTTTGCATTTAAACCATATACATCATCAATCAATCCCATTAAAAACATTAATGAACCGCCTGTTATTATGGCGCTAAGCCCTTGACCTTTTGGATAATAACTCAATAAAACAAGAAAAACAAAAGTTAGCATTACAGAAAGCCATATTGCAACTCCGCCAAGACGAGAGATTGCCCCATGGTGAATTTTTCTTTCGTTAGGAACGTCAACAAGGTTTTTCTTTTTTGAATAATATATTACCAAAGGAACGATAAAAATACCTAATAAATAGGCTATTATTGTTCCTAAAATATGTGCTTGAGACAGTTTAATCATTTTTTACATACCTTCGTATAATGGAAATTCTTTACATAATTCTAGGCTTTGCGCTCTTAGATTTTCTTTTGTATCGCGCTCTAAGATTGCATCTGCTATAATTTTTGCTATTTTTTTCATTTCATTTGTTTTCATGCCGCGAGTTGTTGTTGCTGCTGTGCCAATTCTTACGCCAGATGTAACAAATGGGCTTTGAGGGTCATTTGGAACAGTATTTTTATTTGCAGTTATTCCAACTTCTTCTAATAGATTTGCAACATCTTTACCTGTTTTATTTATTCTTCTTAAATCTATTGTCATAACGTGGTTTTCTGATTTTGAACCAACGATATCGATACCTTGTGCAATCAATTCTTGCGCTAAGCATTTAGAATTTTCAACAACTTGTTTTGCATATTCTTTAAATTCTGGTTTTGATGCTTCTAAAAGAGCAACTGCTTTACCTGCGATAATATGCTCTAAAGGTCCTCCTTGAAGCCCTGGAAATACTGCTTTATCGATACCTTGAGCATGCTCTTGTTTGCACATAATAATACCGCCCCTTGGGCCTCTTAGGGTTTTATGAGTTGTAGTTGTAACAAAATCTGCATAAGGAACAGGGCTTGGATGAACGCCTGCTGCAACAAGTGCTGCAATATGAGCGATATCTACCATAAAATATGCGCCAACTTCTTTGGCGATTTTTGAAAATCTTTCAAAGTCTATAATTCTTGAATAATTACTTGCGCCTGCAATGATTAATTTTGGTTTGTGTTCTTTTGCTTTTTTCTCAACATCCTCATAATCAATAACGCCGTTTTCATCTACGCCGTATGAGATTATATTGTAATTGATACCTGAAAAATTAACAGGAGAACCATGGGTTAAGTGTCCGCCGTTTGATAAGTCCATGCCTAAAACAGTATCGCCTATATTTAGTGCATACATAAATACTGCCATATTTGCTTGAGCGCCGGAGTGAGGTTGGACATTGGCATGATTGCAGCCAAATAATTCGCAACATCTTTTAACTGCTAATTCTTCAATTTTATCAACGTTTTCGCAACCGTTATAAAATCTTTTATAGGGCTTTCCTTCGGCATATTTATTTGTTAAAACACTTCCACATGCTGCCATAACTGCTTGAGAAGTAAAGTTTTCAGACGCAATTAATTCAATTGTATTTCTTTGTCTTTCAAGCTCAAGACCTATATATTTCGCTACTTCAGGATCTGTATTTTTTATTATATCTAGTTCCATATTTATCTCCCCTTAAATTACTATTGTTTTAATTCTACCTTAAAAATAAATTTAGGTAAAAATTTTATATATATTAAAAAAAAAAAAAAAAATGGGGCTTTCGCCCCAAACTGTCTGGAATTAAGAATAGCTGGAAGTATGAAAAAGAT
>CALUZF010000001.1 GCA_944325165.1 Candidatus Gastranaerophilales bacterium | reverse complement strand
AACTATAACGGTCCTAAGGTAGCGAAATTCCTTGTCAGGTAAGTTCTGACCCGCATGAATGGCGTAACGACTTGGGCACTGTCTCAACAGGGGACCCGGCGAAATTGTAGTATACGTGAAGATGCGTATTACCCGCGACTAGACGGAAAGACCCCGTAGAGCTTTACTGTAATTTGGCATTGAGTTTCGGAGTTCGATGTACAGGATAGGTGGGAGGCTTTGAAGCAGAGGCGTCAGCTTCTGTGGAGCCAACCTTGGGATACCACCCTTTGGACTTTGAAACTCTAACGTTGTGCAGTTATCCTGGCAGCGGACAGTGTCTGATGGACAGTTTGACTGGGGCGGTCGCCTCCTAAACGGTAACGGAGGCGCTCAAAGGTTCCCTCAGGATGGTTGGAAACTATCTTTTAGAGTGTAAAGGCATAAGGGAGCTTAACTGCGACACCTACAAGTGGAGCAGATACGAAAGTAGGACTTAGTGATCCGGCGGTTGAGTATGGAATTGCCGTCGCTTAACGGATAAAAGTTACCTCGGGGATAACAGGCTTATCTCTCCCAAGAGTTCACATCGACGGGGAGGTTTGGCACCTCGATGTCGGCTCGTCACATCCTGGGGCTGTAGTAGGTCCCAAGGGTTCGGCTGTTCGCCGATTAAAGTGGCACGCGAGCTGGGTTCAGAACGTCGTGAGACAGTTCGGTCCCTATCTATCGTGGGCGTAGGATATTTGAGTGGAGCTGTCCCTAGTACGAGAGGACCGGGATGGACATACCAATGGTGCACCAGTTGTCACGCCAGTGGCATAGCTGGGTAGCGATGTATGGAAAGGATAAATGCTGAAAGCATCTAAGCGTGAAACCTGCCACAAGATTAGATATCCCATAACACAAGTTAGTAAGACCCCTTGTAGACTACAAGGTTGATAGGTCAGAGGTGTAAGTATAGTAATATATTGAGCTGACTGATACTAATAGGTCGAGGGCTTGATCACACGTATGTGATTTCAAGCAAATTAATATGAATCTTTTGTTAAAAATAGTTGCAAATATTTGAAAAATTCTATATAATTCAGTTGTCAAAACCTAGTTCGATAGTAATGTGGATTTAATCCATTTATTATACCAGTGCTGGTGACATTAGAGAGAAGGTTCCACCTGTTCCCATCCCGAACACAGAAGTTAAGCTTCTCATCGTCGAAAATACTTGACTGGAGACGGTCCGGAAAGATAGAACATTGCCAGCGCACCTAACTAAAACGCCCCACTCGGGGCGTTTTTTTTTGCAACAACTATGGCAATGTTCTATTTGTTGCCCAAAATTTTGGGCAACAGCAAGCCCCGCTTGCCTTTCCGGACCCGGAAATAACGCACTTCGCGTCGCTAAAATTTTCCGCAGCAGCGTAAAATTTTTATCGCTCGCTCTCAAGAACATTGCCAGCGCACCTAATAAAAGAACCCGAAAGGGTTCTTTTTTATTATTAAAAATATAAACTTATTTTTTTCATAAACTATTGGATATCAAAATTTTTGTATAATTTTCTTCGTGAATAATTTCCTTTAAATTTTCTGGTTTAAAATCAGTTTTATTTATTTCATTTAAAGCAAACCAATTAAAACGATGATGGCAAAACACGCCTTTATCTATTTCATCTTTTTCAAATTCTATTGTTGGCAATTTGTTAACAGGAGATACCAAATAGTAAAAAACAAGCTCGTGAAAGGTTTTTCCATTTTCTAAATAAAACAAATTTTGAGAGATCGTTAGCAGTTTTTTTATATCAACATGTATTCCTAATTCCTCAAACATTTCTCTTTTTATTGCTGTTTCTGTATCTTCTCCAATTTCAACTCTTCCGCCAGGCAGGCAAAAAAATTTATTTTTTTGATGTTTTATGAATAAAATTTTTTCGTCCTGTTCAACAACACCGCAAACTCTAAACTTAAATCTTTCTTTTTCATTAGAAATATCTATTTCCATAAATTTCTCCTTTTTTATATTAATATATCACACAAACTCAAAAGTTCTACTGTTTTTTTAAAAAAAGTTTGTATTGACAAGCTAAATTTTTTTTGTTATTTATTATATAAGGGAAAAAGGTTGTGAAATGTTAGAAAATTTAAGTTTTTTTATAAATGGTTTAAATTTTTTTAAATTAAAATGTGAAAGAGATGAATTTGGATTTTATGGTTCAATTCAACTTCAATATAAAGGTAAAAAATTTGTTGATAGAATTAATGGCAAAGATATTTATGAATGTTTTGTTAAACTTTCTTTATTTACAAGTCAAATTTTAAACTATGATGAATTTAGAAAAAAATATTATAGTTTGTGTACAATAGATAAATTAGAAATAACTAATTATGGGCCTTGCTTTGCGGCTTCAAAAGCAAAAAGATTAATTTATAAAGAAAGATATGACTATCATTGCAGTCTGGAAAAATATTTTGAAGAACTTCAAAATCAAATAACAAATTTTCAAGATTTTTCAAAGCCAATTTTTAAATTAGAAAATTATGAACAATTATAACTGCTTAAGCAGTTATTTTTAATTAAAAATTTGACATATTTATTCAAATGCGCTAAACTATTATTAGTTGTAAGGAGTTGAATATGAACTTTTTAGGTCTTTCGGGGGGATTAATAGCCGGAATAGTTGCTGGAATAGTATTTCTTGTTTTAGTAATTGCAATAATATGGATTATTGCAAGCTATAATATGTTTGTAAAAATGAGAAATAATGTTGATGAAGGATTTTCAACAATGGACGTTTATTTAAAAAAGCGTTTTGATTTAATTCCTAATCTTGTTGAAACAGTGAAAGGATATGCTAAACATGAGAAAGAAACATTAGAAAAAGTTATAGCAGCTAGAAACGCGTGCGCACAAGCGGGAAGCATGGAAGAAAAAATTGCAAGCGAAGCAAATTTAAGTTCTGTTTTAAAACAACTTGCAGTAGTTGTCGAAAAATATCCAGAGCTTAAAGCAGATTCAAATTTCATGGATTTACAAAGAAATTTAAATGAGTTAGAAGAAGAAATAGCATCTTCAAGAAAGTATTATAATGGAGTAACTAAAGCATATAACATTAAAAGAGAAGTTTTTCCAACAAATATAATTGCCAGATGGTTTAAGTTTGAAAAAAGAAGTCTTTATGAAGTTGATAATGTAGAAGAAAGAAAAAATGTTAAAGTAGAGTTCTAACAATGTTACTAAAAACAATAAAAAGATATACACCAATTATTTTTTCAGGGGCAATAGTTTTATTTTATGCCCTTATTTTTATATTTAACATCTCTCCCATCGAAAGGCCCGACAATTCAAATGAATATAAAATAACTGGGTATGATGTTGAGGCTTTTGTTCAAGAAGAGAATAAAATTTTGATAGAAGAAAAAATTGATGTTAATTTTTTAGTTTCAAGTCATGGAATTTTTAGAAAAATTCCTATTTATCAAAAAGTTCAATTTTATGATAATGGCAAACTTAAAACAAAAAACTATAAAACAAATGTTGTTTTATATAAATCATCGCATGAAATAGACTTTTACACAAGCAATGATTATTTTGTTTTACAATTAGGAAGTGCAAACGAATACGCAAATCCAATCGAAACATATAAAATTAGCTACTTAATTGATTTAGGTGATGATAAAATAACAAATTTTGATCAGTTTTATTACAATTTTATAGGAAATCAATGGGACACAACAATATCAAATGTAAATATAAAAATTAAATTTGAAAAAGCAGTTGAAGATAAAGAAATAACATTTTATGTCGGAACAAGCAAAGGCGATATAATTTTTCAAAAGCAAATAACAAATAGTGAAGTAGCCTTTACATATAACCAAACGCTTTTACCTTATTACGGAATTACAGGCAGAACTGTTTTTGAAGAAGGATTTTTTACAACAGAAAAGCAAACAATAACTTTAGACATAGTTTTATTTTCTTCATCAATTGTTTTTGTTATTGTAGGTGTTTTAATTTATTTTAAGAACAAAAACAAGAACAAAATAATTCCAACGGTCGAATTTAAAGCGCCGAAAGGAATCACACCGTCTGATGCAGGATATATAATAGATAAAAATGTTAGTAAAGGCGATATTTCAGCTTTGATTGTATATTGGGCTAATAAAGGTTATTTAAAAATTATAGAAGAGGAAAATAATATAAAATTTCAAAAATTAAAAGAAGCTGATGAAACATTTAAAGTTTATGAAAGAGATATTTTTAATTCGCTTTTTGACGGTAACGAATATGCTAACTTAAATAAGAAAAACATAAAACTAGCGAATGCAATTTCTTTGGCAAAACAGGGAATTAAGTTTGAAAACAGCAAATATTTTTCAAATGGAATAACAATGATTAAAACAACAATAATATTATTGTTTTCTGTTCTAATGGCAACAATGTATTATTTAATTGCCGATAAAGTTGCTTTAAAATTCTTTTCGATTTTTATTTGTATTTTAATAGGTCTAATAATTTTCTTATGCTGCTATTTATTAAATTATTTATATGAAAGGAAACTAACGCTATCGAAAATAAGCTTTATTTTTTTTCAGGTAATTATTTATTCTATTTTATTAGCAATTTATAGCTCTTGCGCATATTTTTTATATGAACCATATTCAAACCCATTAATGGTTACAATTTTTGTTCCATTAATTTCATTTTCTACAATTTTGCTTTCTGTTAATTTAAACAATAAAATTGAAGGCGAAAACAAGGAAGTTGGAAAAATATTTGGTCTTAGAAATTTTATTTTGAACGCAGAAAAAGATAGAATTGAAGTTCTTGTTGAAGAAAATCCACTAATTTTTTATGACATTCTTCCTTATGCTTATGTTTTAGGAATAACAAAAAAGTGGATTAAAAAGTTTGAACAAATTGAAATTCAAACTCCAACTTGGTATATTGCAAGTGGTTCGCTTGCGGGAACTAACCTATCACTTAGGGTATTATCATCTATGTATTTATTTAATAGAGCAATATTAAATTCACAGGCATTAATCAAGCCAAAAATAAGACACAGTAAAGGAAATTTTGGTGATTTTGGAGGACTTGGAGGGGGCAGTATTGGTGGAGGCATGAGTGGAGGTGGATTTGGTGGCGGCGGCGGAGGTCGCTGGTAAAATTTTAATAAAAATATTGTATTTATAGTATAATATGATTTATAATAATGTTAGGAGAAGTTATGAAAAAAATTTGTGTTGTAGGTCATGCTAATAATATTTCAATTAATGAAAAGAATAAAGAATGGGCAAAGGTAATTTCAAAATTCATTGTCGATAATAATTACCAATTAACAACAGGCGGTTGCATAGGAATTCCGGAATTAGTTGCTAACTATGTAATTGAAATGGGAGGAAATGTATTGGCATATTCTCCTGGAACAAGTCCAAACGAGCATATAACTGAATTTGGATTTGCAGAAAATAAAAATATTAAAATGAGATATTTAAAAGAAACAGATTCTGGAAAAAATGCAAAATTTCTAATTAGATCGGTTGATTTGGTTGAAGATGCGGACTTAATTTTATGTTTTAAAGGAACATGGGGGACATTAAGCGAACTTGTTTTTGCAGTTATGTGTAGTAAAAAAATTTTATTTTTAAATATTGAAAAAGATAATGAAACTTTAAAAGAAATTTATTATTTAATGAAAAAAATAAATCTTTACGAATGGAACGAACAATTTATTGAAATCAATTCATTAGAAGAATTAAATAAAGAATTAAATAAATTTAAAAAAGAAAACTAAAAAACTCATTTAAAATGAGTTTTTTAGTTTATCTTTATTTATTTTTATCTTTATTTATTTTTATCTTTATTTATTTTTATCTTTATTTATTTTTATCTTTATTTATTTTTAATTTTTTTTCATTTTTTAAATTATTTTCTTTATTATTTTATTCAACATTTTCCATTGTATTTTCGGTAATATTTTCCGAATTGTTCTCAATATTTTCACTTTGATTTAATTCGGAATTTTTTAAATTTGTTTCTGGATTTTCTGTTATATTTTTTGTTAATTTTTCTGCTTTTAATGCTTTCTTTTTGTCACTATATAAAAATGCTAAAGTTATCAATTCGAAACAATTTTTAAACAGTATTATTGAACATGGTAAAATTATTAAAACCAAAATACCTGTGCTCGATGTAATAAATTTTAAGAAGTTGGCAAACCCATTGTTTTCGCTAACATATTTTCCAATTAAATAATCTTGATAAATTATGTTTAAGTCTGGATTGTCGTTGTTTGTTCCTTTTGTTCTAAACCATCTATCTCCATTAGCATCTATTGTTATTTCTATAATTTCGTGAAAAACAATTCGGTTTTTAGGAGGATTAGGATTTGGTTTTTCACCATTTGGAATTTTTGCTGGTCCTGGATGAGCAGGATCAACATAATCGAAGAAAGCAATATAATCGCCAACTTTGTAATCTTCTACATTTATTGATTTTATGAAAGCACTATCACCAACATTAAACCCAGCATCAACCATGCTCCCTGAAACAATGTTAATCATAGAGTAACCGAAAATTGAAGGAACGCCTTTTGTTAGTTTTGTTATAACTAGCGAACCTGCAAAGGTTGCGGAGAATATTAAAACAATGTAAATAATTATATCTAAAATTATGTTCGTTACTTTTTTAATTTTTTGTTTTTTGTTTACGGCTAGTTCGTCATAACCAATGGGAGAAGAAGCTAATTCTTCATTTTTAACAAGCTTGCTGTTTTTTATATCTTTTTTCATACTTAATTATTTTACCAAACATATAAAAACATACAAAACAAAATAATTAAGTTTAATTTTTAAAATTTAAAATATTAATTAATTAAATTTAATTATTTTTTTATGCAAAAACAAACAAAAAAGGTTAAGCAAATTCTTAACCTTTTAGTTTAATTTTAATTAAGCGTTTTGATCAATCAATATATCTATGTTAAAAGGAAGGCTTCCTGCACTTGGTGTTAATTGATCTAATGCAGTGTCTGTTGCAACAACAATGTAATAATTTGCTGTAGCACCTTTTGCTAATGTAACATCTGCATCAACTGCTGTGTTTTCATTTGCTGTTAATGAAGCCCACTCAGTTCCTATCCAAACTCTAATTTGATCATTGTCAACAGCTGGGGCAGTTATGTGAGCATAAACTGTTGCGTCTGTTACATTACTGTTTGTGAATGTTATTTTCCATGCGTAATAATTAATGCCGATTGATTGAGCAAACTCAGCAGGAGTTAAAGCTTGGGTTTTGCTATTTTCTGTTTCACCTTTAGTAACTAAAGCAGCTCCCCAAGAAGGTTCAGTTGCTAGGCCTCCAATGTCTGTAATTGCTGTTTCTGCGTTGTTAGAATATTCATAAACATCAACTTTAACTTGTGTTTGACCACTTGCGCTAATAGTTATTTGGTTTGTTAAATTTAAACTTTGAGATAAAGCTGCATAAACAGAAACACTTATAATTAATGCGCAAAGCAATAAGCTTAATGCAGCTACTATAACTCTTCTTTTTATTGATGAATTTGTTTTTTCCATAAAAACTCCTTTTTAATGTATTTTTGTTTTAACCTGCTGCTTTTTGATTAGCAGTTATTTTTAAATTGTAAACTTGTTGTGCAACAGCTGTAAGATCGATAAGCTCTTCGTTTACGGCAACAACAACATAAACGGTTTTAGATTTGCCTTTTAAAATGTTGTCAGTGTAAGGTGCAGAAGCTTGTGTTAAAGTTGTTGCATCACCATCGCCAGAGTAAAGAGTTATTTGGCTGTTAAAAGTGTAGTCATCAGAATCTGCTTCGTTTCTAAATGCAATTGAGTAGGTTACATCTGATGCATTTTGATTAGCAAATTCGATTTTATAAACAACATAGGTGTATTTATTGTCGTAAGAGAAAACGATATCTGGGCCATTTTTTGTTACAGAATCTTGGTCGTATGTTTTGTTTGCTATTTCAGTGAAAGATAAACTTTTAACGGCTGTAACATCTTCTTCTGAGTTTGTAAACAATTTTCTTGCTTCGTCTGCTGTTCCGAAAGCATAACTTGCTTTTATACCAATTCTAACTTGATCAGATGAGTCGATAGTAATTGTGTTCTTAGATGTAAAACTTTGGCTAGTTGCAGCAAAAACAGAAATGCCAATTAAAAGCAAACAAAGAACTATGCTTAAAACAGAAATTATAATTCTTCTTTTTATGCCAGATTGCTCTTTAGCTACAGTTTCATTTTTCATTTTTTACCCCCTTTTTTTAATTTTCAAGTTAATTTTAGCAAATTATTTTTGTTTAACAAAATGATTTTATAAAAAAAACATTAATTTCACTTCAATTATTTTAATCAAATTGATTTAAACTATTCGAATTTATTTGACAAAAATATGTTAAATTTGTAAAATTTTTACAAACATATATATTATGTAAATATAAATATTGATATTGTTTATAATAAAAAATGCATAATTGGGGGATATGTTGAACAAAGTAAGGAATAAAATTATATTATTAAGTTTGACGATGTTTTTAATAATTGCAACTTGTGGAGTTGTTGCATATTCTGTTTTGGCCCAATCATTAAATGCAAACACTCAAATTATTATAACCGACAGTGGCCAAGCAAAAAGTTACATAAAAATATCTGATTATATTGGGCCAAGCGATAATTCAAGCTTTTCAAGTTTAACTTCTGAACCTGTTTTTGAAAATGTTCTTGAAAAAACCAAAGACGAAGATGTTAAAAAAGGCGATTTTT
The DNA here is from genome assembly GCA_944325165.1 of Candidatus Gastranaerophilales bacterium. Taxonomy (GTDB): domain Bacteria; phylum Cyanobacteriota; class Vampirovibrionia; order Gastranaerophilales; family Gastranaerophilaceae; genus RUG14156. The sequence goes on along the minus strand of CALUZF010000001.1, from coordinate 57,689 downwards.
TAAGAGATGTTCAATTTAGCTATAAGAATTATTATAGATATTATTTAATCAAGGTTGAAATTCAAAATCTTTCCGATGTTAATGTTAATTATTCGGTTTCTTGTGTTGACCAGCAGAGCAACCCATTTGTTTTTTCTTCGCAAGTTGAGTTGTTGTATTTAAAAAACAATGGAGCGGACGGGAATTTTAATTTGGGAACAACACCTTCTAGCGGTGTTTTAACACCACAAGAAACAACAACTCTTTATATTGCGTTAAGTGTTATTGACGGGCAAGATTTGTGGGAATTGTCTTCTGTAAAAAAACAAAATTTTAGATTGTTTGTGGAGGTTAAAGTTTAGTTGAAAGAAAAAACGGCTAGAAAACTAACAATAATTTGGACTATTTCCTTAATTTTCTGTTTTGTAGGGATAATTTTATCCATGGTTGTTTTTTCTGCTTTGCAACAAACAGGGGAATTTGAAGTTTCGTTTTCAACCGAAGAAAAACCTTTTGCTGATGGAGATGGAACACAAGAAAACCCATATTTAATTTCAGTTCCTAAACATTTAGATAATGTTAGATATTTCATGTATCACCGAAATGAAGACGGAACATTTGATGAAACAAAACCAAACTACTTTTTACAAACGGCAAATTTAAATTTTGCGCTTGAAGATTTTAATGGAGATCAAAAAGGAAATTTTAATCCTATTGGAACAGATGAAAAACCATTTCCTGGAACATATGAAGGCGGGCAATACACAATTTCTAACTTACATATATCATCTTCACAAAATGCAGTTGGGCTTTTTGGGGTAATAAGTTCTAACGCAAAGGTTTACAGAGTTGGATTGTTAAATTCTTCAATTAACGCATCTGGAAGCGGAAATGTTGGAGGAATTGCTGGAAACAATCAGGGTGTTGTGGAACAATGTTATTCTTCTACAACAATAACAACATCAACAACTGGATATGTTGGTGGTCTTGTTGGCAGCAACACAGGAACAATTAAAAACTCATACAACAGCGGGAATATTTCCGGAACGAAAACAGGTGGGCTGGTTGGTTATAATGCTGGAGTTTTAGAAAACGGATACAACAGTGGAACAGTTGGAAGCGAAAAGGGAGGATTAATTCATACTTATTCTTCCGGTTCTGTTTCAAATTTAGCGTTTTTGTCTAGCGTTGCATCTAATGCCATTTATTCTGGCGGAGATTCTGTTGATAAAACATATATTTTATCTGTTAACGAAAATCAACTTTCTTGCAGTCAAGATGTTGAGGTTAATGGCGCAACAATGAACATTTTATCGTTGATTAACGGGAACAACCAGTCTGAAATGCCGTCCTATTTCCATTCATCTTATTCGTTATTTAAATATCCTCAAATTTGGATTAACACTCAAGATTTTAATTTTAATTTTAAGGGTGATGGTAGTAGTGAAAATCCATACTATATAACATCTCCTCAGCTTCTTTCTTTAATAGGAAAAAACATTGTTTTAAGTGATTTATTTAGTATAAATTTAAGTTTGTCTTCTAATTATTTGCAACCAGTTGATATTAATTTTAAAAAAGTTGATACAAATCTATCAAATTTAGGAAATTTTGACCCAATAGGTTTTGTTAACGGAGAAAATTTTAATTTTGAAGGTTATTATAAGGGTGAAACCGCTAACGGAAAAGCAATTATACAAGGAATAGATTTTGACACAGACAACGATTCGATTGGTTTGTTCTTATCTGTTGGAGTGTCTGGAGTTGTTGATGGAATTGAGGTTAGCAACTTTTCCTTTAACATAAGAACGCCAAAACCATTTGCGCTTGGAGGGATTGCTGCAACAAATAGTGGAACTATAACAAACTGTACAAGTTCTTTAAACATTTCATTTAATTTAACTCAACAACAATTTCAAGGCACTGCAGCTAACATTGGGGGAATTGCTGCAAACAATGATGCTGGTGCTAAAATTGTTTTGTGTTCTAATTTAGGAAACATTAATGTTGTTTATCCTGACAATGTTAGCGTATCAACAGCAACATCCTTTGTTGGAGGAATAAGCGCTTTAAACAGCGGTTTAATAGATAAATGTTATAATTCAGGTGATATTAGAGGTGGGCAAACTGGCGGTTTTAACACAATTATTAATTCGGGGGCAACAGTTTCTAACTCTTTTAACACGGGAGATGTTTCTGCTACATTATTAATTCAAACAACACACTGGACAGGTGGTTTGTTCTGTAATGCACAAGCAGGATCAACAATTTATAATTGCTATAATTTAGGAAAAAGCGAATATGCAATTGCAACACTATCCGATGCCACTGTAACAAATGTATTTTATTTAGATGGCTGTGCAAGTGCGGTAACTTTCAATGGCCAAATGAATTTTAAGGCCTTAAATGCCAACCAACTTGCAGGTCAAACCCCAATTTCTGGAACTCAATACATATTGGATGTTTTGGGCAATGATGTTTGGGAATTTGATTGGTCATACCTTGGTAGAGATGGACAAGCTTATCAATTTGCTCAATTAAAAGATAATAATAGTGAACTTGTTTATAAATATGGAATGAAAGTTAATACAGATGGCTTTCACGTTGTTGAAAACTTTGACATGTTTCAAGCAATCACAGGTAGATATAACAACATTTTATATCCTGGTGATGGGAAGTTTATTTTAATGTCAGATATAGACTATTCTGGTAAAACATATACACCAAAAACAGGTTTTTCGGGAACATTAAATGGAAACGGAAAAATTATAAAAAATGTTTCCCTTAACACATCTACTTATGCGCTTTTAGGTTTGTTTAACGTTATTTCAAATAATGCAAAAGTTTACAATTTAGGAATTACAAACTGTAACATCCAAAATGGAGTTGAAAATAGTTCTGGTTGTGGTGTTTTAGCAGGAAAAATTGGGTTAGGCGCAATAATTGAAAATGTTTATGTAGAGAATTCTTATGCGTATGGCTGGAACGATGTTGGAGGATTTTGCGGCTCAAACTCGGCAATTGATGGAGATGCAGCAACTGGCGGATATATAAGAAATTGTTATACACGAAACACACATGCACAATACATAGGAAACGACGACAAGGGCAGGCCTGTTGGAGGGTTTATAGGCTGGCTTAACGGCGGAGATATAAGCAGTTGTTATAGTATGAACGACGATACAACTGGTGGATCTGGAAATGGAACACTGGCAAAAGGATACTGTTATTTAGGTGGTTTTGTTGGCGCACAATCCAGCGGAACAATAAAAAATTGTTTTAGCTATGGGTCAATTTATACAGATAGAAATACTTATAACGTTTCGTTTGATGACAGAGGAACAATTGCTGGCTTTGCTGGAGATTTTAATGGAGGGAACATAAGCAATTGCTATGCGCATGTTGTAATAACAGGTTTTTACAGAAGTGGAACAAACAATTCTTTTGAACCTGGAAGAGCAATGTCTCACGGATTTGCAGATGTAAATCCAGGAAGCAACAACTATTGTTTATCTGGTCAAAATAAAGGCAAATCATCTTATGTTGGAAGCACTCCTGTTGCAAATGCAACTGAATATTCAACTGAACAATTAAAAGTTCAAAGCAATTTTGCAGGTTGGGACTTTAACTCTATATGGCAAATGAGCAACGCTTCAACAATTCCTTTTGGTATGCCAATGCCAAAAGGGGCAATGTTCAGCTTGCAACCTTCGGTTAGCCTTGGAATTTCAACGGATGGCAATTCCATAATTCAAATTTGGCAAGGCAACACATTAATTAAAGAAACAACAAGTGGGCCTAGCGGATATGCATTTGTTTCTTCTTTGCCATATGGTACTTATCAAGTTTACATTCACAGATATGGGCAAGAACTAACAACACAACAAAATATTTCTTCTTACGCAGAAAGAAATATTGAAGGAATTGAAATAACACTAGATTCTTCCTCTTCTTCTAAAAATATCACAACAGAAAAATGGTTTTTAGCAGGTGAAGGAACACAATCAAATCCTTATGAAATAACAAATGTTAATCACTTGCTTAACATTAACAAGATGAGCAATTATGGTGATACTACTTTCTATGTGCTAAAAAACAATTTAAATTTAGAAAACCAAACATTTAATGTTATTATAAATAATTTTAAAGGAACATTTGACGGAAATGGATACAGAATAACAAACTTTAAACTTTTTTCACAAAGTGGTAATTTAGGTTTGTTTAACAAAGCGGAAAATGCAACAATTAAAAATTTAGGTATTTCAGATTTTGAAATTACAAATAATGATACTCAAACAGGATTTTCTGGCGGGCTTGTTGGCGAAGCAGTTAATTCTAATATAATTTCATCATTTGCAGAAAATGGATTTATAAATGTAAACTCAAATGCTGGTAGTTTAATTGGAAAAATTGACGGCGGAGAAATTAAATATTCATATTCAACAAACAATGTAACATCTGTTATAAAAGATGATTCTCTTCACACATCTAATCTTGGAGGATTCATTGCCGAAGCAACTGGCAGTGCAATAATTAAAGAATGTTATTCTAATGGAAATGTTGTTGGAACAAAAAGATTAGGTGGATTTATATCTAATGCCGACAGCGTTACTATAAAAGACTGTTACACTCGCGTAACTGTTTCCACAGACTTTGTTGGAGATGTTGATTCTGAAGTTGGAGGTTTTGCTGGCTTTATTTCGGCAAACTCTTCAATTGAAAATTGCTTTATGTATGGAACAATTTATTTAACAAAAACAAGAGCATTCTTAGCAGGATTGTTTGCAGGCGTTAACAACTCAAACGCTTTAACAAATGTTTACTACTGGAAAAACGCAGCGCTTCCAGCAGTTCATACAAACAACACGGGTGTTGAAATTAAAGGGTTAACAACAACACAATTTAACCAAGCATCTTCATTTAATAACTATGATTTTATGGATGTTTGGGGAATGCCAAGCCCAGATTCTTCGGTTTTTGGGGCACCAATATTAAGAAATGTTGCAAATGCGTTTAAAATTAATGAAACTATTTTGGGAAAAGGCACCGAACTAGACCCTTACATTATTTTTGATGAAAAAACGCTTTTACAAATGATGGATTACATTAAAGACAGCACAAACGGAGAAAAAACATATTTTAAACTTCAAAAAGATATAGAAATTTTATCAACAAATTGGCAAGGAATTGGAACGCAATCTAAGCCATTTAATGGTGTTTTTGATGGAAATGGAAAAACAATTTCTGGAATTAATTTTAATGGAACAACTTCAACGGCTATTGGTTTGTTTAGTTACTTGGATGGAGCAATCATTAAAAACTTAACAATAACAAATTCTTCAATTGAAACCTCTTCAAACATCAGCGTTGGCTCTGTTGCAGGAGAAGCAAACAATTCAATATTAGAAAATGTTGTTGTTAATGTTGGAACAATTTCTTCGGTTGGCAGTGCAGGGGCGCTTGTTGGAAAAATGAACGGCGGATATGTTAACAATTCAACTGTTTCAGGAACTAATGTTAGCGGACAATCTGCCGGTGCAATTGGTGAAACAATAAACGCCGAAATATCTGGTTTAACAGTTTCTGGAATTAATGTTAATGGAACAGTTAATGCAGGAGCAGTTGTTGGAAAAATGGATGGAGGTAAAATTTACTTGCTTTCTACAACATCTAACACTTTAAGCGGAAATAATGTTGGAGGAATTGTTGGTTACGCGCAAAACGGCGAAATAAAGAATGTTGTTGTTGAGAATCTTAATGTTACAAACTCACAATATTTGGGCGGAATTGCTGGAAATATTATGTCAACAACAATTTCAGGAACTACTGTTCACGTAACACAATCGCTAAATGCTTCTGTTTCAGCAGGTGGAATTGCTGGAAAAGCTGTTTCTTCAAGTCTTGATTTAAACACAATTAACAATATATGGTCTCCATCGCAATCAACAATATCAGCAACAAATGTTGGGGGAATTGTTGGAGAAGCAGAAAATATGGTTTCTATCAAAGAAAATAAATTCACAAAACTCAACTTAAAACCAAGTTCAGGGGGCTTTGTTGGACAAATTTATGGAAAACTAACAGGCAACAGCAATGCGTCAAACAATTTATATGGGCAAGCATTAACGGTTGATAACAGCGCTGGGGCAACTTTCAACAACATGACAGGATCAACAATTCAAGAGTCATACATGAATGATGCAGGAGCATTAGAGTATTTTAACTGGATTTTAGTTGCTTAAAACAAATTAAAAAAGGAGAAAAAATGAAAAGGCCAAATAAACTAACAATATCTTTATTATCGTCACTGCTTGCAATAATAACAGGGCTTTTATTGGCATTTTCTGGTGCTTGGTTTAGTTATGTTTACACTGCGGAAAAAGCAAATCAATTAACCATTGAGCAGATGTCTGTTCCTTATTGGTATAACAAAACAGGCAATGAAACGATTATATATAACGAAATTGTAACTCCAATTAGATATGGTAATAGTAGCGAAGCAGTTGGATTTTTAACTTACACCCCAAGCGAAATAATTTCTGTAAAAAATTACTCTATGGAAATAACATATAACCAAAATCAGTACACTCTTTCTGGAAATAAAATTTCTTTTCCATATAACAATGGTTTGCCTTATCTTCAAGACCAATGGTTAGATGGCAAAAACATTCCTTTGCAGTATAACGACGGCTCTATTATAGAAGTTACTTATAATGATAACGGCGGAACAAACGGGGGAAAACATGTTGTTTGTGAAAATGCAATGACAAGAACAAACTTTCTAGTTGTTACATATAAATATAATCACACAGAACAACCTCTTGGTTTTAACACTCCAACTTATTCACCACAAAATTTCCCTAATTTGTTAAAAAAATTGAATAATGCGGAGCCTATAAAAATTTTAGTTTTTGGCGATAGCATAAGCGTTGGGGCAAGCGCTTCTTCAATGATGGGGTTTGCCCCATACACACCGACTTGGTTTGACCAAATAAAAAACTTCTTGGCAAACAGATATTATGGTGGTGATAGTTCAAAAATAACTCTAGTGAATGCAAGTAGGGGTGGAGTTTCAAGCTCTTGGGGCGTTGAACAAATAGAAAACAACAAATTTGATAAAAACAATTATGATTTGGTTTTTATAGGATATGGAATGAACGACGGTTCTTTAAGTCACAACGCAACAATGTTTAAAAATAACATATCATCAATTTTAACAGAGTTAAGAAAATCTTCACCAAAAGCAGATTTTGTTATCATTGGAACATTTATGGCAAATCCTAAATCTATTTTTGCAGGAAACCATTCATCATACATGCCTTTATTAGAACAAATTGCAAACGACTTTAATTTTATAAGCGAAAATGGCTATAACAATCAATCTGGTTGCACATTTATTAACATGTGGGATATATCGCAAGAAATTTTAAATAAAAAGCAAGCAAACAACCCAAACAACGACACTCGCTATCAATACATGGATATTTCTGCAAATTACACTAACCACCCAAATGATTTTATGATCAGACTATATGCGGGCGCAATTCTTTCTGCATTTGTTGACTTTAATTAATAATATGTTATATACCCATATATATATTATATATACAATAATAAGCATTAAACAAAAATAGAAAAACAACAATACAATGTTGTTTTTTTTAACGCTTAGTTCGAGTTCTTTAAGTTTGTTTAATTAATATTAACGAATATAACAAAAAAAAGCCTTGTTTAGCTTTTGTTGTTTAATATAAATTCAAAATTCTCAATCCTTTCTTTAAAGCGTATTTCATTGCAATTTTTGCTCCACTTATATATTTATTAATATCAACAAAGCATATCAAGGTATCACAAGAATCTATCATATGTTGATTGCTAACTAAAATTTGTTTTTTATAATGTATTTCTTCAATTTCATATATAATCGTTTGCACATCATTATAAGAGTCATATTTTATATCTCCAAAGATTTTGTCATGTTCTATTTTGGGCTCTATTTTTTTTAAACTTGTAATTACAACTTCTATTTTAATATCTTTATAAATTTTTCTTAATTGCCTACAAACACTTAAAGCAAGTTTGTCAAAATCTCCATGTGTTCCCATTGTGAAAAATTTGCAACCATTAAGAATTTGATTTTCTATCTCTTCATAAAGTTTAAGCCTAATTTTAGCGTCTTTTCCCCACAAGTTTCTATGACCTATAAAAGCAGTTTTTCTTTCCATACCTTACCCCTCTAATGTTCCGTATAGCGAACAGCTTTTATAATATTAGCATTAATTTAATGTATAAGCAAAGCGTTCTTATTAGCGAACTGTATATTTTTTAATTAATTCTATAATTCTAAATAGCGAACGAATGTTTGTATGGAGGAATTATGAAATTAGTTGAAGCAATAGGTAAAAGAGTGGAAAACTTATTGAAAGAAAAAGGCATTTCACAATACTATTTATTTAAAAATGGCGGAGTGCCGAGAACAACAATTAATGATGTTATTAATGTTCGCAAAAAGAGAGTTAGCACAGATACCGTTTATCAAATTTGTTCGACATTAGGTTTAACATTAGAAGAATTTTTTGCCGATTCTTTGTTTAAAAATTTAGATGATTAATATAACAAAAAAATAGTTAGGAGTAAAAACTCTTGACAATATCACGCCGGCGCTAAAAAACAACAATACCATGTTGTTTTTTTTAACGCTTAGTTCGAGTCCTTTAAGTTGCATCATTATTATAATAACATAATAAAAAAAGCCATGTTGGCTTTCTATGGTGCCGAAGGGGGGACTCGCTCCGCTATGCAAGAGTGTGCAAGAAGCAAGGCTCGCTATCACGCCGGCGCTAAAAAACAACAATACCATGTTGTTTTTTTTAACGCTTAGTTCGAGTCCTTTAAGTTGCATTATTATTATAATAACATAATAAAAAAGCCATGTTGGCTTTCTATGGTGCCGAAGGGGGGACTCGAACCCCCATGAGGTTGCCCTCGGCGGATTTTGAGTCCGCTACGTCTACCATTCCATCACTTCGGCATTAAAAAAATTCTAGCATAAAAATTTATTTCATGCAAGCAATTTATTTTTAATTATATTTTTCCTATTAATTTCTTAACTTTTAACATAGTTTCTTCTGCAATTTTTCTTGCTTTAATTGCTCCAGCTTCCAATATTTTATCAATTTCTGATTTATTATTTATATAATAATTATATTTTTCACGCATTGGCGCAATAAAAGTATTAGCAACTTCAAAGGTTATTTTTTTAACTTCGCCCCAACCAATTCCCTGAGCGAATTTTATTTTCATTTCTTCTAGTTGTTGCAAATTTGCAAATAAGCTAAAAATTTTAAATATTGAACAATTTGTATCTTTTGGTTCTTCTGGTGTTTGGCTGTTAGTAACAATTTTATTAATTTGAGATTTTAATAATTTTTCGCTTCCAAATAAATTTATTGTGTTATTATAGCTTTTGCTCATTTTTCTTCCATCTAAACCAATTACTGTTCCAACAGAATCCGGAATGAATTCTTCGGGAACAGTAAAGCAAGAGCCAAAAGCATTATTAAAATATCTGGCTATTTCTTTTGCTATTTCAATGTGCTGTTTTTGATCTTGGCCAACAGGAATTTTATTTGCGTTCATAATTAAAATATCTGCAGCCATTAAAACAGGGTAACAAAAAAGCCCCATGTTAATTCCACTATCCGCATCTAAATTATTATTTTTGTTCTCTTCAACTTTTGCTTTGTAGGCATGGGCTCTATTTAAAAGACCTTTTGGTGTTACATTATTTAAAATCCAATTAAGTTCAAAAACTTCTGGAACATCTGATTGCTTATAGAAAACAACTTTGTTTGGGTCTAAACCACAAGCAAGCCATGTAGCGGCAATTTCATAAGTGTATCTTTGAAACAACTCGGGATCTTTAATTGTGTTGAGAGAGTGGTAATCTGCGATAAAAAACATAGACAAATAATTTGAATTTTTACTAAACTCAATGGCTTGTTTAATTGCCCCAAAGTAATTTCCTATATGAGATGTTCCCGTTGGTTTTATTCCAGTTAAAACGATTTCCATGTAAACTCCAATTAAAATATTATAAAATTATATAAACAAAAAAAAGAATTGTCAATTAAATGAATATATTTGACTTTTTTAAAAACAATGATATACTATCAAAGTAATTCTAAATTTAAGAACAAAGGGATGTAATTTAAAGGTAGAATGGCGGTCTCCAAAACCGCTCGTGAGGGTTCGATTCCTTCCATCCCTGCCAAAATAGGTTGAGTGCCTATTTTTTTTTAAATTCATTAAAAAAACAACTAAAATTTTTATTGTCATAATGTCTTTTTGCTTCCCATAAAATACAATATCAATCTTGGAGGTTTTTTATATGGAAAATTACGGTCTATATGAAGATATTGCAAAAAGAACTGGAGGAGATATATATGTTGGCGTTGTTGGTCCAGTTAGATGCGGAAAATCAACATTTATAACTCAATTTATGCAAAATCTTGTTGTGCCTAACATTACAGATAAAAATATAAAAGAAAGAACGATAGATGAACTTCCTCAAAGCGCAGATGGAAAGACAATAATGACAACCCAACCTCGCTTTATACCCAACAAGGCGGCGGCAATAAGAGTTGGAGAAAATGTTGAGATGAATGTTAGAATGATCGATTGTGTTGGGTATTTAATTGATGGAGCCTTAGGCCATGAAGAGGGAAATAAACAAAGGCTTGTTAAAACTCCTTGGATGGAAGATGAAATACCATTTGAAGAAGCAGCAGAGCTTGGAACTAAGAAAGTAATTGAAGAACATTCTACTATTGGGATAGTTTTAACAACTGATGGATCAATAACGGATATCCCGCGTTCTAGTTATGTTCAGGCAGAAGAAAGAGTAGTTGGTGAACTTTCAATGCAAAATAAACCATTCGTAGTTGTGTTAAACACAAAAAATCCAAAAAATGAAGAAACAAAAAAACTTGCTAAATCTCTTCAAGCAAAATACGGTGTTCCTGTTTTACCAATGGATGTTTTAAAGTTAAATCAGGCAAATATTGATGAAATATTTGAAAAAATCTTGCTGGAATTTCCTATTAAATCATTTAAAGTAATAATGCCAAAATGGATGCAGGCATTAACTGCTGATAACCCTATTATTGAAAGCGTTATTTCGGAAATTAAAAGATTTGGTGAGAATGCAAACAAAATTGGGCAAATAGATAAAACCAACGTTGCTTTCTTGGAGAGTGATGATTTCGAACCCGTGGTTATCTCTTCAATAAAAATGGGTGAAGGTAAAATTTGTTTTGAAATATCTCCAAAGCCAGGGTTATTTTATAAAGTTTTATCAGATCAATGCGGCCTAGATATTAATGATGATTTCCATTTAATTTCGTATATGAAGCAACTAGCTTTTGCAAAAACAGAATATGATAAAATAAAAGTGGCTTTGAAAGATGTTAAAGAAAAGGGATACGGTGTAGTAATGCCAAATGCTGAAGACATGAGCCTAGAAGATCCAGAAATAGTTAAGCAGGGAAACAAATTTGGAGTTAAACTCAAGGCATCAGCGCCAAGCTTGCATATAATGAGCGTTGATATAGAGACGGAAGTAAATCCAATAGTTGGCTCACAAGCACAAAGTGAAGAACTTGTTAAATATTTAATGAGTGAATTTGAACAAAACCCAAAAGCAATTTGGGAAACAGATATGTTTGGTAAGAGTTTAAGCTCTTTAGTAAACGAAGGAATAAACAGCAAAATAAATCTAATGCCAGTTGAAGCTCAAAGAAAAATGAGAAAAACCCTTGGAAGAATAGTTAATGAAGGAAAAGGTGGAATTATTTGTATACTGCTTTAAAACATTAAATTTAAGGCAAAGAAGAGATGTTATTTTCATCTCTTCTTTTTAATTATTAAATTTATCTTATTTTCCAGCGCCGGAACGATTTCCGTATCCACTATATTTTTCACCATGTCTTGCTTTTAATTTTTCAATATTTAACAATGCAATTTCATCTAAAGTTGTATTAAAACTTTCTGCAAGTTCTGCTAAATACCACATAACATCACCCATTTCATTGATTACATGGGCGCGATCTAACTCTTTAACTCCAGCAAAATATTTTTTTATAATATCTGCAACTTCTCCACTTTCTCCTGTTAGCCCTAATATTCCATCGGTTATTTGGCCTTTTAAATCATTTCCCCATGGTTTTTTTGTTTTCATCGCAAGCTTTTGATATTCGTTAAACTCCATATTTCCTCCTTAAATTTAATTTTTATATTGTTTTATTCCAAAGTTTTTCAATTAATTTTTCTTTTAACAGTTCAATATTCTCATTGTTTTTAGCAGAAATAAAAATAGTATCTTTATTAGCTGATTTCCTTAAACTTTGTTTTTCTTCGGTTGTTAATATGTCTATTTTGTTATAAATAGTTAAGATTGGAATTTCGTTTGCGCCAATTTTTTCAAGTTCTTCTAAAACTACCTGCTCATGCATTTCTCTGTATTTGTCGGTTGCATCAATTAAATGAATGATTAAATCACTTGATAGAACTTCTTCAAGAGTTGCCGAAAATGCTGGCGCAAAAGCCTTAGGTAATTTATTAATAAATCCAACAGTGTCTGTTAAAACAATCTGTTTTCCTGGAGAAAGCCATAGTAATCTTGTTGTAGTGTCTAATGTTGCAAAAAGTTTATCATCGGCATAAATACCTGCTTTTGTTATTGTGTTCATTAATGTTGATTTACCGGCATTTGTATAACCAACAATTGAAACACTTTTAATATTTGACGCATCACGATTTTTTCTTCTTAAAAACCTTTCTTTTTTAATTTTTTCTATTTGATTTTCTAACTTTAATATTTGATCTTTAATTTTTCTTTTATCCAACTCTAATTTAGTTTCTCCTGGCCCTCTCATTCCAACGCCTCCGCTACCAAACCTTCCGCTAGTTCCCGAAATCCCTGAAAGTCTTGGAAGATAATATTTTAGCATTGCAAGTTCAACTTGAAGCTTTCCCTCATTTGAAAGAGCTCTTTTCGCAAAAATATCTAAAATTAAAGTAGTTCTGTCAATAACTTTAACCTGTAATTCATCGGAAAGATTGTTTATTTGTGAACCAGAAAGTTCATTGTCGCAAATAGCTAAATTAGCATCAGTTTTTTGAATGAGTTCTTTCAATTCTAAAACTTTTCCCGAGCCAATGTATGTTGCAGGAGTTACTTCTTTTGCTTTTTGAAAAAGTTTTCCAACAACACTAACATTTGCTGTTTCAGAAAGTCTTTCAAGTTCTTTTAAGCTGGTAGATCCATCATCTGAAGAATTTAAACTCATTCCAAAAAGAACTGCTATTTCCTTTTCGTTATTAATCATAAAAACATTATATACAAAAATAATAAATTTGCAAATTAATACAGGCAACATCCAAAAATAGATTTTGTTTATTTACATAAATATGGTATATATTAAATAAAGAGGGGACAAATGAAGAATTTAAAAAATTATTTTTTTGTTATAATAAGTATTTTTTGTTTTGGTTTATTTGTTTGTGCAAATTTAATTTTAGCCAATAGCCTGCCAAATATTTATGCAGAAAATGAATTAACTGGAGAAGGAACAAAAGAGAACCCATATATTATTCAATCAGTTGATGATTTAATGAAAACAAGAGATAATGTAAATGCAGGAATCAGTAATTACTCATCAAGTTATTATAAATTAGAAAAAAATTTAAATATTAGCAATGTCGAAATCTGGGAACCAATAGGAACGGAAACTAATCCTTTCTCGGGCATTTTTGATGGTAACGGAAAAGTTATAGAAGGGATAAATTTAACCGAAAAGTATTTAGACCTAGGATTATTTGGAGTAATAAATGGAGCTCAAGTTTTTAACTTAGGAATTGCCTCTAACATTATTATAACTAAATCAACAACAAATGAACAAGAGGATGTTAAAGCCGGGGGAATTGTTGGAAGATCATTTAATTCTTCTATATACGGTTGTTACAGCCAAGTTAATTTTAAAGCTAATTATATCCAAAGAGAGCAAGAAAATGCAGTAAACAAATTTATGGAAAAAATAGAAGGAACTCAAAAAATATCATTAGCAAATATAAATGTTGCAAGCGTATTTGATTTAGCTGGTAATCAACAAAGCAGTGTTTACAAAATAGAAAATAATTACCTTTCTTTTAATAGTGTTGGCCTGTGGAAAGCTCAAATAACAACCCTTTCTTCTATTAATCAAATCTATTTAGTAGACGTAACAGAAGAGAACAATGCAGACTTTTATTTAAAAGAATCTAAACTTCCTGAAAATATAGAAGAAATAAGTATCATAAATTCAAATGAAAATGATATCTTCGTTGTTGAAAACGGTAAAATCGAATTTTTAAAAGCAGGAGAGTTTAAGCTTTCTATAAACGGGTTTATTTATTATGTTTTAGTAAAAGAAAATGATGCTGTTTTGAATTATGAAGCATATAAAACAGCTTCAAATAATGTTGTTTTAACAAATAATTACCAAACGTTTAAATATAGCGATAGAATAGTTTTTGGAGGAATAGCTGGAGAAATTTCTGATTCAGAAATTTACAATTCATATTCTATTCCTAAAATATCATTTTCTCAAGAGAATAAAAACACAGAGAAATCTTATCTTGGAGGTATTGCAGGAATAGCAAATGGGGGTGAAATATATAATGTATATGTCGCTCCAACTGATGAATTAATTTCTGAAATTATATTAAAGAATGGAAATATAAATGCAATATCATACGCTTATGCTCCAATTAAAATTAATAGTTCTGTTTTAAATTCTCTTTCTTTTGGGGGAGTAGTAGGTTTTGCTAAAGGAGCAACCTTAAAAATAAACAATACGATGTTCTTTAGTTTAATTTCAACATTAAATTCAAATAATTTATTAACAGGAGGAATTATTGGAGAAGTTTCAAGCAACGAAACATTTTTAATTCAAGAGTTCAAATATGGTAAATACTTAAATTTATCTGAGTCAACAAATATATTAACTTTTGAAAGCTCGCTTGGTAATGCGTTAGATGTTGGATATCAAGTTCATTCAACCGTAAAAAGCGTTGCCGAAATACCTACCCAAAAAACTTTTAATTCATGGGAGTGGAATGAGTTTAGGGCTTGGGATTTTGATAATATTTGGAAAACAACATCAATTTATCCTCAATTGGGTTATTTTTTCCCATCTTTGCAAAATTTTGCAGTAATAGAAATTTCTATTTTCGGAAAAAAAGAAGTTAATTTAACGCAAAACGGAAATTATTTAAGCGGATTTTATACATTACAGATAGAAGGAGTTCAAGGGAAAAAAGCGGAATTTAATGTTGGACAAAAAGTAACATTAATAGCAAAATTTTATAGCGAGCAAGAAAATCAATTAAGGAATTTTAAAAATTATTTTAAATTTACAGATTGGTTAAAAAACGAATATTCAGTTATAAGTTTTACTGAAGGACTTAACAACTATAGCAATTCACAATATATAGTTGAACTAGATGAAATAAATGGAATAACCAAAATAACTTTTACAGCTTCGTCGCAAACAGAAGGTTTATATGATGTAAATGTAAAAGGAAAACCGGTTAAAGTTAATATTAACTTTATTAATCAAGAATCAATGCAAAACCAAGAAAATATGGGAATAATTAAGGCAAAAATATCAGGAAAAGAAGAAGCATATTACAATAACTTTTCATTTACTATTGCAGAATATTTAAATGGAGAAACTGTAACACTTACTGCAGAAAATATTCCCAACCATCAATATATTTTTGCTAATAAATGGGAAGATGAAAATAACAAAAATCAAAGTTTAAACCAAAATAGTGTTCTTATAGAACTTAATAACGAAAACAAAACATCATCGCGCAAATTTTATCCACTTGTGGTACTCAGTGATAATCAATTAGTTTCAAATATAAATGTGTATTATTCAAACAACACCTGTACATTATCAGTAACTATAGAAGGAGAAGGAAAGGTTGAATTAAATGGAAACACACAAAGCCAAAGCTTTGCGGAAAATGTTGTGAAAAATAACACTGTTTTGTTGAAGGCAACGCCAGAAAGTGAAATGAAATTTGTTGGTTGGTTTGATGGAGAAAAGTTGCTTAGCGAGAATGAAGAACTTGAATTGCTTATTTCTAATTCAAAAACAATTGTTGCAAAATTCGAAAAAGTGCCAAACGAAAATACAGGCCTTGCTCCATGGATAATAGGAATGATTGTTGTAGGTAGTATAATATTTATTTCGGTTGCAATCGTTGTAACTATAGTAATTGTAAAGAAAAGGACAATAAAATCTTACAAAAAAAATTATAGATTTTAATTAATAAAAAATAAAAAAATAATAAAAAATTGTTAAAAAATGTTTTGAAAAATCAAATTAATATGTTACATTACTATTGTAGATTATAAATTTGGGGAAAATAATAAAAAGAATAATAAAAAAAATTATGAACACCCTAAATTAAATGGTGGTTTACGGAGGTGAAAAGATGTTTCAATTAGCAAACGCAATTATGAAGATGTCAGGCGGATTTTTAGGCTATAGTTGGCAAGATTTTGAAGGTGATGAAAAATGGGGTTGGGTGTATACAGTTGTTAATTCAATTTACACAATCTTAGTTCCTATTTTAGCTATTGTTGCTGCTGCAGGTGTTATTTGGGCAATTGTTCTTGGAATTCAAATGGCAAGAGCAGATTCAACAGAAAAGCGTGAAGAATCGAAGAAAAGGCTTATTGGCTTGGTAGTTGGAATTGTTATAATGGTTGTATTAATTGTGTTCTTCACAACATTGTTCCCAGTAATTATGGAAGGTTTCTTACCAGCTGAAGCGCTTCCAACAGAATAATAAAAATAAGTTATTTTAAAACCACCTTGATTGGTGGTTTTTTTATGTAGGAGATTATTTTTTATAGTTGTTTTTTTATAAGGAAGCTAAATAATTATAAAATATTTGCTAAATAAAAATAGTTTATATATAATGTAATTAATAGGTGAACAATAGGGAGGATTAATGAAAGGAAAAATTAAAAAGTTTTGGCCATTAATTTATATAGTTGTTGTTTTTGTTTTTGGAATAATTATAGGAGCTTTAACAAATGAAGAAAGTTTTAAATTTGACGCAACTTTAATAACCAATACAACAACACTTGTTATATTTGGTATTTTCTATGGATTATTATTAATCTATTGGCTTTCGAAAGTTATAAAACTCGACGATAAATCCAGTGCATCAGGCTTAGGAACAACAGCCTCGGGAGATAAAGTTTCTCAATATTACGATGCGCGTTTTATTAAAGAAAGCGAATTGTTAAGAGAGCCAAGATTTAATCCTTGTACATGGTCTACATTAAAAAATGTAAAAAAAGATGGAATAGTTATTAGAAGCTGTTTAAGTCATGGAAAACTTAACATAAATTTGTATGACCCTATTCACACAATGATTATTGGTACAACGGGTTCTGGTAAAACTCAAACATATATTAACCCATCAATAAGAATTTTATCGCAAATTGGAACAAAGCCATGTTTAGTTATAACCGATCCTAAGGGAGAAGTTTACAGGGATAACGCCCTTCAACTTAAAGATGCAGGATATAGAATTTCTGTTTTAGATTTAAGAAATCCTTATGCATCTACAAGGTGGAATCCAATGGACAATGCTTTTTGCCAGTATCATAGAGCAAAAAACATTATAAAAGAGGTTAAGGTTCATAGGGGGGATAGCCCAAGAGATTACAAACTAAAACTCGCATCAGACATAAAAGATTATAAAGATGAATGGTATGAATTTAATAGAAGTGCTTATAGTTATAAAGATCAGTTAAGAGGAGATCTTGAGGCAAAAGCACAAGAATTAAGAGATAATGCAGAAAATGAGCTAAGAGAAATTGCAGCGGCTATAGTTCCAATCGAAAGCAAAACGGATTCTTCGTGGGAGAGAGGCGCACAAGATTTTATTTATGGAATTATGCTTGCAATGCTAGAAGATAGTTTAGATCCAGAACTTGGCATGACAAGGGAAAAATATAATTTTTACAACATGGCAAAAATTGCAACATATAAAGATAACGATCCAGACAATCCTTTTGGCACGCTTAGAAATTATTGCAGTTATCGGGATAAATTTTCAAAAGTTTCATCGTTAACATCAACTGCTATAAACAATGCTCCAAATACAACTCGTTCTTATATGGGTGTTTTAATGAGCAGAATATCAATCTTCCAAGACGCTGGAATATGTTATGCAACAAGCTATAGTGATCTTTCATTTGATGATTTCACCGATAAGCCAACGGCTTTTTTCATTAAAGTTCCTGATGAAAAAGAAAGTAGACACTGCATTGCAACAATGTGCGTTTCGCAACTTTATAAAAAGCTTGTTGAAAAAGCAAGTGAAACAGAAAAGTTAAGATTGCCACGCAATGTTTACTTTATGCTTGATGAATTTGCAAATCTTCCTAAAATTGAAAAAATGGATAGTTTGGTAACTGTTGGTCGTTCAAGGGGAATTTTCTTTTCGTTGGTTGTTCAAAGTTATAGTCAGCTAGATAATAAATATGGTAAAGAGGCGGCAGAAACAATTAGGTCTAACTGCAACATTCAAATATTTATTGGAACCGAAGATCAAAAAACTAGAGAAGAATTTTCAAAAATGTGTGGGGATATTTCCATTGAAACAGAAACAACATCAACATCAAAAAGCGATGGAAGTGGTGGAGATCATATTAACAGAACAAGACAAGCTCAACGACAAACAAGGCCGTTAATTTACCCTTATGAACTGGGGCAATTAGATAAGTTTAATGTTGTTGTTAAAATATTTAAAGAAAATCCAATAAAAACTCCAATGACCCCGTTTTTTGCAACACCACAATTTGATAAAAGAAAAGCACCAGAAGAATATGCTCCTTCTAAAGCATTAAATGAAGCTAGAATTTATTATGATATTAATATTCGCAACAGGAAGGTTATAAGGAGCAACACAAATTTCGACGATTTCGATTTTTAGTAAAAAGTGCTTGACAAAAGCACTTTTTTAAAAGATAATAAAATTATGGTAAACAAAAGCGAAATATATAGTAATTTCTTTAAAGAAAATCAAACATTTCCAAGAAATTTTCTTGATGTATACACGTGTGAAAAAGATGGAAGTTCTTATTTGATTTTGTGTAATTATAATAATAGTAAAACAATTTCAGAGCAAGCATTTGAAAAAATAAAAAAGCAATCGGAGCAAAAAGATGTTTACAAAGCATTTTATGAATATTTTGATGGACAAGAAGATGTTTTACAATTAATAGGCAATTATTTTATCGAAACCCAAAATATTAATCCAAGTGTTGAAGAACTAGCAAATTATATTAACAAAGCAATTCCAACACCTAAAGACGGAAAAACTAAAATTGAAAGGGCCAACACAATAATTGCTTTAAAAATTGATGAAAAAGGGAAGATAACTAATAATTTAGCTTTTAATATGAGCTTTAACATTGAAACAATAAAAAGCATAAGAGAAACAAAAAACAGAGCATTTATAAAAAATGCTGAAAGTTTTGAAAGAGGTAAAGGAATTTATAAAGAAATATTAACTAAGTTTTTACCCCAGATATTATCAAAAAATAAAATACCTGTAATAGTTTTGCAAGCAAGCGCTTTTGATAGCGATTCTAATGAAAAAACAAGCCAAAAAAATCTTGAACAATTTTATAAATCTGTAGGATTTACTAGAGCATATGAAAATATAGAAGAAGATACAAATTTTATAAGAGAATCCGATTTTACAGAAGGCTTACCTGTTTACTACAAATATGTTTCAGCTGAAAAAATGTACTCAGAACAAGTATTTTAATAAAAAATTTAAACTTTTCATGTTTAATATTTTTTAGTTAAAATTATTTTAATTTCACAAAGTAGATCTTCATTTTTCTTAATTGCTTTTGTTAACAAGGTTTTTAGATCAAGAATTTCATTAATTATTTCGTTTTTATTTTTTTCAGATTTTTTTGTAGTTACAACATTTTTTAAATTAGATTCCATAACATAACTCCTTACAGTATTTCTTCATTAAAAGTTTTGGTATTAATGGGAAATATTAAACAAATTAATGAAAGTGTTAATAAAATTGTTGATATTATTACATAATAAATGTTTAAACGAACAATAAAGCTAGAAAAAAGTAATATTAAAGCGGAAAAAAGATACCCCTTTGCTCTTTTTTTTGTTACCGCTTCTTTTAAAATGTTTTTAAAATTAGTTTTATTTTGAAAAGAAATTTCTTTTAAATTTTCCGGATAATAATTATAAAATTTAATTAATTTTAAAAAGCAATTTTTACTATCTAAAATAATTACTTTAAAATCTTTAAAATTTTTAATTAATTCATATGAGTTTTTGGAAAATTCGTAGCCACAAATTACCAGTTTAGAGGGATGTAATTTTTCAATTTTTCTAACAATTTCAAGAATTTTTTGTTTAGAAATTTCATCAAAGCTGTAAATAGGAAAAAGAATGATTTTTTTTGAAGAGGCATTTTCCAGGTTCAACTCATTTTTTATTTCTATGTAATACTTTGTTTTTTTACATAAATACCTTGTAGAACATAATTTATAATAATAATCAATAGCTTTGTTTGGATCATGAATAAAATTTATTGAAATTTTTTCGGCAAGTTTTTCTTCTGCTTGTTTTAGTTTATTTTTTTCAAGTTTTTTTTCTAAAATAAAATGAATAATTAATTCTATGCACAACGTAAGTAAAGATGTATATAATAAAGCAATGGATAGATTATTAACAAAATATCTAACCCAAACAAAACATATTAAAAATATTAAAAAAATTCTAAATAATAAATTAAACATTTTTAAAATCATTCTTTAATTATTGCCATATTTTTTATTTTTAAGCAAAAAAACATTATTGGATAATAATTTTAATTATTTTTAAATATAATATTAATTATAATTGACATTCAAGCATCTTTTTTATAATATATAGAATATGGAAAATGTTTTAATAAAGGAAACAATATCGTTTTTAGAAAGTAAAAAGTTGAAAAACATAACGGCTTTCGATCTTGTAGACAAGAGCGATATTGTTAAATATATTATTATCGCAACCTCTCCAAGCGAAAAGTTTTCAAAACAAATCTGCACTGAAATTGAAGAATATTTTAAGTTAAAAAATATAGTTCCAACTATAGATGGAGAGTTTCCTGGTTCGTGGATAATTTTAGATTTAGGAGAAATTTTAATAGAAATTTTAACTGAAGAAACAAGGAATTACTATAATCTTGAAAAATTATGGGGAGATTTAAAAAACAGGGTTGAACCTATTAAAAAAAAGAAAAACTAAAAAAGCCGAATTTATCGGCTTTTTTCATAAATTAATTAGCTTATCTTTATTTCAACGCTTTCTCCAGTTTCAGCATCTTGATACATAATCCAATATCCAAGTTCGTTGGGTTTTTCTGGGTCTAATGGCAACCATTGGCTTATTCCTGCTAATTCTCTTGGTGGTTCAATTGTAAATTCTCCAGGCATGCCATAACAAACATATGCAACTTTTTGGTTTTCATAAATTATTCCAACAACAAAGTATTGACCATTGTCTTCATAATCAACTTTAACCCATTTGCTATCAGGAATAACTTCATTTAAAAATGTTTCTTCAGGGTATCTATCAAATAATAATGAAAGTTGCCCTTTTATCTCATCATAAAATGAATTTTCAACTGAAAAAGCATTTGGATAAAACGAATGTTTTTTATTTTCGTTAGATGGCGCCTGTTCAATAGTTGAATTGTAGAAGGCGTTTCTATAATTACAGTTTAAGCACTTGTTTTCATCGCATAAATTCTTGTTTATTTCTTCATCAATTTCCTTTTTATCTTCTTCGCAATAATCAATATTGCTTTCATTTAGTCTATCTTCAACTTCATCTATTGTTAAATTTGTTTTATCTAATAAATCAAAATTTTTAGAAAGCTCTAAGGGAATGTTGGCAAAATTACTTTTAGATGTAGAACCAAATAAAATTGGAGAAGCAGTTCCATTATGAATTAAAATTAAAGCACATGCAAAATCATTAATTTCTTTATCGAATTCAATTTCAAAAGAATAAAATCCTTTTTTGCTTTCATGTAATGCGGCTTTAATTACTTCTTTATTTATTAAAAATCCAAGTGTTAGAATTCCTTTTAAATCTTGTTTAAAGTTGTACAATCTCAAGTTCCCAATAAAGCTCTCTTTGTTTTTTTCTAGGTTTAAAACTGCTTTTTCGTTTGAGTTGTTTAATGAAGTCATAATTATTGTTTTTTCTTTCATATGGTCTCCTAAAATTATTTCTACTTTATTATATATGACCATAAATTTTTAAAAGCATCAAAAAAAGTGGTAATTTCGCTTTTTTTAAAATATTTTGTTATTTTTTTAACATAAAATATCGGATAACTGTATAAAATCCGTTATAGATAGTTCTTCGGCTCTAACATTTTCATTTTTCCCAAGCACGGATAAAGCTTTAAGCGTTTTATTCTTTGGAATGTTTAAAAGTTGTAAATTATTAACTAAAGTTTTTCTTCTATTAGCAAATGACTTCTTAACTAAATTGAAGAAAAAAATTTCATTTTTTGCTTTTGGTTTATTAAAATTCTTTGTTATTTTTATAAGAGAAGAGTCAACATTGGGAGAAGGAACAAAAATTTTCCTATTAACATTTCTTAAAAATTTAATATCCGCAGAATAATTTATCATAACTGTTGGTATGCCGTAATCTTTTGATTTCGGTTTAGCCAAGTATCTTAAAGCTACTTCTTTTTGAACCATTACGGTTATGGATTCAACTTTATCAGATTGCAAAAATTTAAAAATTATAGGCGAAGTAATGTAATATGGAAGATTTGCAACTAAAACATAATTATTTGGAAAATTTAATTCTATTTTTTGAATTGGTTCTTTTAAAGCATCGGCAAAAACAATTTTTAAATTTTTATTATTATTCTCTAAATCCGTTAAATGTTCTTTTAAGGTTTTATCTATTTCATACGATACAACCATGTTGGCGTTTTGGCACAATTTTTTTGTTAAAGTTCCAGCTCCAGCACCAATTTCTAAAACATCAGTTTTTTTATTAATGCCAGAATCTAAAACTATTGAATTGAGTAAATTTTCATCAAATATAAAATTTTGTCCAAATTCTTTTTTAAATTTAAAATTAAACATAATCTTTCCTCAGTTATTTAATTTAGGGAAAACTTTCAAAGCGTTTTCTGTTGTTGTATTTTCAACATTTTCTAATGAGGCATAAGTTAAATTAGCAATTTTTTGAGCAATTATTTGAATGTTTTTGGGTTCATTTCTTTTACCTCTAAAAGGTTCGGGTGAAAGAAATGGACAATCTGTTTCTAACATTATTTTAGAAAACCCAACATTTGCTAAAACAGACGGTAAAAACTTTGAATTTTTAAAAGTAACAGTGCCACCTATTGAAATATAAAGACCAAGATCAAAAATTCTTTTTACTGTTTCAAGACTGCCATTAAAACAATGTATAATTCCTCCACAAGACAATAAACTTTGGTTTTCTTCTAACAGTTTTAATGTTTCATTGGTTGCCTCTCTCATGTGAATAACAACAGGAAGATTAATTTCATTTGCTAATTTTAGTTGTTTTAAAAAAACTTCTTTTTGTTTTTCTATAAAATTTTCTTTTGTTATTAATAAATTTTGATTATTTTTTTTAGCATTTTCTATTTGCCATTCGAGATTATTATAATCTAAACCAATTTCTCCAATTGCTATTATTTTTTTATTTTCTTTTGCTTGTAATATTAGTTTTTCAGAATTTTTATCATAATCAAATGCTGAGTTTGGATGAAAGCCAACAACCGCATAAACATTTTTAAATTTGTTTGCCAAATTAATTGCCGAAATTGAGGATTTGTAATCGCAGCCAACACAAACAATTTTTTTAACATTAGAATTTTGTGCCCTTTTTATTACATCTTCAACATCATCTAAAAACTCTTCGTTATTTATATGTGAATGAATATCGATAAGCATGAATTTATCTTATCACAAAAAGATAAATAATAAAAGTGAAAAAGACATCTTGACAACAATAAAAAATCATTATACAATGGAACGCGGAGGTTAATATGAAGGAATTTTACGCAAGCGATTTGGTTGAGCCTATATTAAAATATTTAAACAAATCGGGCAAAAAAGAAATTGAATTTAACAAATTTGTTGACGGATTAAACAACTGTAGGAGTGAATTTCCAAAACTTTTTAAAAACACTAAAAGAAATGACATTATAAAAGAGATAGATAATTTAAAGTTTTTAGATAAAATTAAATTTCATAAAAAAGAAAATGGGTTATTTTTAAGTTATTTAATGCCAAAACTAGAAATACATATTCATGTTCAGACATTGCCAGATAATATAATTAAAAGTTTAGCAAATAATATTTATTCAAAAGATAACCAAGCAAGTTTGTAAAATTAAAAAAAAATGATATACTAAACTTAGTTAGCCAGATGGTTGCATGTCTTTGTAGTGAAGAACATGAGGAAAGTCCGAGCTCCATAGAACAGGGTGCCGGTTAACTGCCGGCGGAGGCGACTTTAGGGAAAGTGCAACAGAAATAAACCGCCAAGAAATTGGTAAGGATGGAAAGGAGAGGTAAGAGCTCACCGCACTATTGGCAACAAAAGTGGCAAATGTAAACCCCACCCGGAGTAAGGTTAAAAGAAACATTAGGGTTGTTCGCTCGTTTCTTAATAACACCGCTTGAACAATTTGGGAACAAATTGTCTAGATAGATAACCATCAAATACAGAACTCGGCTTATAGGCTAGCTATAAAAAACTCTGCAAAAGCAGAGTTTTTTATTGATTTAAAATTTAATCTTTTTATAATTTTTTACAATGTAAAAAAAATCTTTATGCCAAGAATATGTTAAATTTTTTGGGATTTTTTTAAAAAATCTTATTTCTTTTATTTCAAAATTTGGTAAATCTTCAAATCTTTGAACTTCGCCAAAACATAAAACACCATAATTATTAATGTGATAAATACAAATGGGTTTTATATTTAATTTAGTAGCTCCTGTTTCTTCAAACATTTCTCTTTTACATGCAGATAGCCAATTTTCATTTTTCTCTATATGTCCTCCCGGTATCTCCCAGGTTTGTCTTAATTTGTGTTTGCAAAAAACCCAGCTATTGTTATATTTTAAAACGCAAACAACTCTATCACATTCCTTTAAAAGTTCCTCTTTTATTGGCTCATAAGTAATAAAACTATTTGAAAAATTTTCTATATTCATATGTTTATAGTAACAAAGTTAAAAAATTTTTCAAAATTTTTTCAACTATTATAAAGAAATTAGGGCAATATTTAGATTTTATGTATATTATATAAATAATAATATATTGACTGGCAAATTATTTTATGATAAAATCTTTTTGTCAAAAGGGGTTTTTTGTGTTAGAAATAAAAAATTTAACAAAAAGATATAAAAATTCAAATTATTATTCAGTTAAAAATTTAAATATCACCATTAACGATGGTGAAATTTTTGGCTTTTTGGGAAAAAACGGAGCAGGTAAAAGTACAACAATAAAATGTTTAACAGGAATTCTCCCATTTGACGATGGGAAAATATCGGTTTGCGGTTATGATATTCAGAAAGAACCAATAAAAGCAAAACTAAATATCGGATACGTTCCAGATAACCACGCCGTTTATGAAAATTTAACCGGCAAAGAATACGTCAATTATATGGGAAACATTTACAATGTTCCAAAAGAAGAAATTAAATCTAGGTTAGAAATGTTTGCAAAATTATTTAATATGTCTAGCGCAATAGATAGACAGATTCGTTCTTATTCCCACGGAATGAAGCAGAAAATTTGCATAATTGCCGCTTTAATTCATAATCCAAAATTTTGGGTTTTAGATGAACCTTTAATGGGGTTAGATCCTCAAAGCACAGCAGAAATTAGGGCATATATGTTAGAACACAAGAAAAATGGTAATTCGGTTTTCTTTTCATCTCATAATATTGATATGGTTGAAAAATTATGTGATAGAGTTGCAATAATAAATCATGGTCAATTAATGGAAATAATTGAAGTTGAAAAGTTTTTGAAAGAAAGCAAAGTTTCTTTAGAAGATTACTTTTTAAATCTAACAAAAGAAGAAATGGCAAAAGTTATTAGCTATAACAAAAAGCAAGATAAAAAAAAGAGAAAATTTGATAAAAAGGAAATAGCTAAACAAAAAAAGAAAAAACCGTTTGACAAAAAATAAAAGCACAACAAAGGAAAAAAATGAGACAATTTTTAACATTATTAAAATTAGAATTTTTGACAAACTCCATTCGCATTAAAGATGGGGTTGGTGTTTTTTCTAAAATAAAAAAAATTGTTTTTTTGACGTTAGGTTTTTTAGTTATTGCGGGCTTATTGTTGTATGCTATAAATAGTATTATTAATGTTAGTTTAGAGGCGAATCTTAAACAAGAATTTATTGTATACTATTCTTTAATTGTTCAAGTTGTTCAAATTTTATTTGGATTAAGTATAACAACAAAAACTTTGTATTTTAAAAACGATATTAATATTTTAAAATTACCAGTTAAAGGCAGAATGCTATTTTTAGCTAAAATTTCATACCTTTTTATTTATGAATTTGTGTTTTCAACAGCTTTAACATTGCCGGTTTTTATTTTGTTTGGAATTAAAACAGCTCAACCAATATTTTATTATTTTCTGCTTGTTCCAAACACTATTATTTTTCCTATAATTCCTTTTTTAATTGCCTTATTGCTATCAGTTCCGACGATGTATTTAGTGGGCTATATTAAAAATAAATTTATTGTAATGTTAATTTTGTATGTAGTGTTTCTTTCTTTAGGATTTTTATTATATATTTATGCACTAAAATTTATTTTGGGAATTTTAAATAGCGATTCTATCAAAGATGTTTTTTCTAGCGGAACGATTTTTAACATAAAACAATTTTCTAATTATTTTGTTTTTTCTATTTTGTTTAAAAATTGCCTACTTTATTATAAATTTTGGCAAAGTATTTTAATAACAGCATTAATTATTATTGTTTTAGGAATATCTATAATAGTTGTTGCGGACAAAGTATATTTAAAAAGAATTTTAGCCAATAATGAAGGTGGCGAAAAAGCATATAATAATACTTCTAAAATAAAAGACAGGAGTGTTGGAGGGGCATTATTTTTTAGAGAGTTTACAACAATTTTCAGATCAACTAATTATGCTTTTCAGTATTTAACTGTAGTAATAACAACGCCATTAATGGTTTATTTTTCTAGCGAAATCGCACTAAACATTGGTGTTTCATTAATTGGTGATGGAATACTACCAGGAATAATAGTTTTAGTTTTAATTATGTTTTTAAGCATGGGGACATCCTTTGCCGCAACATCAGTAACTAGAGAAGGCCAAAATTTTTTCCATACAAAAATAATACCGGTTTCTTATAAGAAGCAAATATCCGTTAAATTTTTTACTTATATTATTGTTTCTATCCCATCAATCTTTGTATCATGTTTTGTTTTATATTTTGCAAATTTTATTTCTATTATTATGTGCTTATTAATTGGTATATCTGTTAGTATAATAATTATAGGTAATATTTGCAAATCGATATTAATCGACATAAAAAAACCACAATTTATGTATCTCGAGGGAGCAGAAATAACTACAAATACTAAAAACGTAAATTCAAGCATAAGCGTTGGATTTTTAATAGCAACAATTATGGGAGTTGGATGTATAGCATTATCTTTCTTTGTTTCAATACCATCAATGTATTTAGCGTTGTTTGGCTTTGGTATTCCGTTTGCTAGTTATGAAATTTTTAGACTATTTTATAAAATTGAAAAAAGGTATGGAGGCATAGAGGCGTAAATGAAAAAACTTGTTATGTTTTTAATGGTTGCAATACCATTGTTCATAGTTTTAATTGTTAACTTTACTGTATCTGTTGTAGTAGGAGAAGTTTATGTTGCAGTAGATAAAATAGAATTTGATACAACATCTATAGTGGCTAATGTTGATGATCGGCTAAACATAAAGCCAACTATATACCCTCAGAATGCTACTAATAAGGATTTAATTTGGGCAAGTGATAATGAAAGTGTTGCAAAAGTTGATCAAAACGGCAATGTTGTTTTTGTTGGATTTGGAAGTGGATACATAACAGCAAAAACAAACGATGGAAGTAAAACAGCGAAGTGTTATTTTTATGTAACAGACACAAAAGTTCATCAAATTATTTTAGCCTCATCTTCAAAATTGGTAGAAGTTGGAAAAACCCTTCAATTAACTGCAACAATATTTCCTTCAGAAGCAATTAATAAAAATATTACATTTTCAAGCAGTAATGAAAATATCGCAACGGTTGATTCAAACGGACTTGTTTACGGCTTAAGCGCTGGAAATGTAACAATATCTGCAACAACCGAAGATGGAGGATTTATTGACTTTATTAACTTGCAAGTTATTATTCCTGTAACAGGAATTAACTTAAACGAAAAAGAAATTATAATTTCTAAGACATTTTATAACATTACATATCAAATAACACCATCTAATGCAACTAATAAAAAAATAAATTTTAATGTTAGCGATCCTCAGATTGCATCTGTAAATTCTAATGGAGTTGTTGAATTTAAACAAGCAGGAACAGTTTATGTTACATTAAATGTTGATGGAACAAGTTTTGAAGATACAATTAAAATTACTTCAACATATGGATATGCTAATGAATTAAACGTTTCAAAAACATCTATTAACATGGAAGTGGGGCAATCATCTTTATTAATTGACTACAATGTTGTTCCCTTAGACATCTACAACACGCAGGTTACTTTTATAAGCAATAATGAACAAATAGTTTATGTTAATGAAAGTGGATATTTAACAGCTTTAAAGGGAGGAGATGCAGTAATAACATTAAAAGTTGAGAAATCATTAAACAATTACATTGTAAGGCAAATATATGTTCATGTTGAAAGTCCGGCACAAAACATTATTATTGATGATATTATAACTGCTGAAAAATTTGTTACTCTTTTGCCACAATCTTATCCAGAAGACTCAACAAATACAAATTTTTATTATCATAGTGAGAATGTTGAAATAGCATCAGTAAATGAAAATGGAGAAGTTGAATTTTTAGTTGATTATTCAACAAGCATAAATATTTTGATCTATGCTAATGAGGACTACAGCGATGTTTATAAAAAAGTTAATATTTTATATACCGCAGGAAAAGCATATAGTTTTGATTTAGTTGAGGATAGACTAAATGTAGAATTTGGACAAACATTTAATTTAAAATACAGCTATCAACCAGGAAATATAAATTTTAACAACATTAATGTTGAAATTTTAAATGAAACAAACAATAGCGGAGTTTTAAAAATTGAAAGTGATGGGAGTTTAGCTGCGATTGGCGGAGGAATTTGCGAGTTAAAAATCTCATTAAGATTGTATGATGGAACTTTATGTGAAAGGTTTTGTACGGTTTATGTTGAAAGAAAACCAGAAGATATTGAAATTATATTAGATTTAGAAAAGCTAGATGGTCAATATGTAACTGGAAACAGCTATTTGACACTTAACGCTAACATTTTACCAAATGATTCTACAACTAAAGATATTACATGGAGTGTTAATGATAATAACACTGCTGTTATAGTTGAAGGAGTTTTAATTTTCAACCAAGCCGGTATAATAGTTTTGAACGCAACGTGTGATGAAATTTCAAAAAGTGTTGAAATATATTATACAGGAGCATATCCTATTTCTGCGGAAATTGGAGTTATGCAAGATGAAGAAATTGTTGATTTTCCTAAAAACATATATGTTGGTGAAAATTATGAAGTTGCGTTAAAAAATATATTCCCTTCAAACATTGATAATAAAAATATTTCATTAAGAGTAGTAAATCAAATAACATCTAGTTTAAACGGGCAAGTAATATCCATTTCAGGCAACAGATTTTCAGCTGTAAATGGCGGAACAGCAACAATTATAGTTACAATTTCAAACTATCTTCAAATTTCTTATAGTTTAAACGTAATAAGACTCCCAGAAAGTATTAATGTTGACATATCAGAAAACAGAACTGCGGAAGAGACGGTTCCGTTAACAGCAACAGTTTTACCAATAGACACAACTAACAAACAGATAAAGTTTGTTATAGTTGAAAACGACAGTATTGCTTATATAGCTGATAACATATTACACTTTAATGCAAACGGTAAAGTTGTAATTAGAGCCTATTGTGAAGCAAATTCAAATATATTTAGCGAATTTACAGTTGAAAAAGTTGAAAAAGAACCTATAATTTTAGATTATTCGACTAACAAATTTACATTAACCGTTGGAGATTTAGCTTATTTTAACATAGATAATTCTTTCGAAGAATATGACCATTATATATTAGAAATTGTTTCCCAAAATGCTTTAGAAGGCGATGCAGTATTAGAGATAAATAATGATATAATACGTGTACTAGAGTTGGGCAAAGCTTGTGTAAGACTTAAACTATTTAGGAATTCAGAAAACTACAAAACCATAGATTATGTTTTTGAAATAGTTCAATATGTACAGGATATTATAATTTCTGAAAATATTGAAAAATATAATGATGAATATATAACAGCTAATGATATTTTAAATTTAAATTTTAATGTTTATCCAGAAAATTCAAATAATAAGGAATTGATTTTTGAAATAATTGAATCATATTCATCTCTTGGCATAAGCGAAAATATTGCCTATATTAACAGCAATAAAATATATTTTATTAAGGCAGGAACGCTATTATTAAAAGCAACTAGCAAAGATCAAGGTGGGGTTAGCCGAATATTTAGAATAAAGTATACAGGTGGTGATGCAATTGATGCAGAACTTTCTGTTAAATCTGAAATTTACCTAAATATCGGCGAATCTATACAAATTAATGTTGAGAAATGGATTCCATCTAATACAATAAACAAAATACTACTAATTAAAGAAGTTGGACACACAGCAAACACCCAAGTTGTTAAAATTGACAATTCATCGGCAACTTTAACTGCATTAAATGGAGGAGTTAGCCAAATAATAGTTGAATTGTCGAATGGAATAAGCAAAGAAATAACAATTTATGTTACGAAGTTAATAAACGATATTGAAGTTGAAGAGAAAATTTTAAGTTCTTTAAGCAGTATAAACATTAATGTATCTGTTATTCCAAGTACTGCAACAAATAAAACTTTAAATTTTGAATTGTTAGAAAATACAATTGCAAGCATTAACGGCAACACAATCGTTTTTACTCAGCCAGGAACAGTTTATGTTAAAATTTCAACAACCGACGGAAGCAATATTACAAAATTAGTTAAAGTAACTAGCACTTTAGGCTATATTAATCAAATTGAATTAAACGCAAATGAAAAAACTATTAATAAAGGCAACTCGTTTAAATTATATGTAACAAACTATTTACCAGAGGATATAGTTATCGGAGACATATATTACAAAATAATTTCATCTATTAGTGCAGATTTAACAAATAACGATGTTGTAAGTTTAGATAATAATGGAAACATTATAGGGGTTTACGGTGGCGAAGTTATTGTAAGAGCTTACACATTTGATTATTTTGGTAACGAAGTTTATGCAGATTGCAAAATAACAGTTAAAACTTATGTTGAAGAAATAGACATTAATTTTAATAATTCAGTGGATAATTATTTGAACTCAAGCACATTTATAACCAGCAATGATGAGTTAGAATTTAATAAGGTAATCCTTCCATCTGATGCTAATTGTAAAGATTTTATATATGAAATTTCCAATACCAACATTGCAAATATCATTGATAATAAAATTGTGTTTTATGAAAAGGGAAGTGTTGTTATTAAGTTTATCAGTGCGGATTCATCAAGAGGGGAAAAATCTAAAACATACACATTCATTTACACCGCAGGGGATTTAGTCGAGTTTGAACTAGATAAATCACAATTTACAAATTCTTCACTAACAATATCACCAAATAAAGTTTTTGTATTTAGTCCACTAAGCTTTGTTCCTAGTGATTGCTCCGATTTAAAATATTCTTTTACAAATATTGTAGAGAGCAGAATAGACAATTTAAAACAAGTTGGATATTTTAACGGTAACACATTTTATTCTTTAAATGGTGGAACAATAAATTTTGACTTAACAGTTAATAACATATTTATTGGCAATTTTACCATTACAGTGAAAAGAGAAGCTAATGAAATTGAATTAATAGAATCAGAAAATATATATATTTCAACACCAAGCTATAATATTAACGCACAAGCTCTTCCTTCCGACACTTATCAAACACAACTGGGATATATATCTAGCAATTCAAGCATAGCAATAGTTAACACGGATGGATCGGTTGAGTTTTTCAAGTTAGGAAAAGTTGTTGTAAAAATTTATATAATAGATAACCCAAGCATATATAAAAATATTACAATTGAATATACAAAAGAGCTCCAAGAAATTTATTTTTCATCGAGCAAAGACAAAATGTATGTTGGCGAATACGTTGATTTTAACTTGTTATCAAGACCTATAGATGCTAGCGATTTTGAAATTGAAATATCTTTATCCGACCCAAGTATTGCTAAAATAACTTTAAAGGACGGCAAATATAGACTTGTTGGCAGCTCATCAGGCAAAGTTATTGTTACGGCAAAAGTTGTGGGGAAAGACATATCTTGCTCAAAAGAATTTGAATTTTTTGAAAAAATAACAGATATAAAATTAGATTTAGACAAAATAGATGATTCAGTTGGTTTGGGGCAATATAGATATTTTGGCACAAAATTTTTAAACGGTAAATCTTTATC
Source organism: Candidatus Gastranaerophilales bacterium (assembly GCA_944325165.1). Classification (GTDB taxonomy): domain Bacteria; phylum Cyanobacteriota; class Vampirovibrionia; order Gastranaerophilales; family Gastranaerophilaceae; genus RUG14156. The sequence continues at coordinate 24,733 of CALUZF010000001.1, read as the reverse complement.
CAATAAGTTTAAGATGCAATATGAATTGCAGCCGTCAAATATTTTAAACAATTTGCTAGAATGGTATTCTAGCGATACAGAAATTGCAACAGTTGATAAAAATGGAATAGTAACTGTTTTAAAGCCTGGTAAAGTAACAATAACTGTAAAGCAACAAGCACCTTATGAAAATGCTAACGTTGCAATTGATTATTATGAATTCACTTTTGTTGAAGGAATTAATGTTTACAACAAGGAGGAATTTTTATATATAGAAACAAATTCAAGTAAATTGGAGGTTGAAGCAGTCGTTTTGCAAAGTGATTTATTTGATATTGACAAAACAATAAAGCTCAAATATAATCTTTACGGAAACGGGCATATTTTTGATATGTCAAAAGCCAGCTACAGCGACAAGATTTTAATAAATAAGTCAGGAGTGATAATCGACAATTTAACAATAAGAAAAAAAACATTCGAGGGGGAATTTTCTTTAGCAGATTTATCTCAAGCAGGCACCCTTATAGATGTTTCATCATCTGCTAAAAATGTTATGTTATACAACTGCATAGTTGAAAATTGTGCTACGGGTCTGCAAATAATGGATGCAGAAGTAAAAAGTGTTGGCTGTATATTTAGGAATACTTTTTATGCTGGAATAAAATTATTAAAGGCAAAGAATAAAGAAATGGCTCCATATGCTATAGTAGAAGATTGTATATTTGCAAATACATTGTTATCAGGCATCTTATTTGATAAAGAACCTGATGAAGCCGTAACAGCAACTCCGGCAAAAGTAACTCTAATTGGGGAAGTTAGGTTCTATTGTTGGAGAACATTAGATGAAATGGAACAAGGTTTTAATCAAACATTAAAAGAATTTTTTGGAAGCGTTGATTTATCTAGTGCGGTAAACGAATTAACATCTCAAATAAAAAGTATAATATCTAAATATTCAGATTACAAATACACATATAACGGAAAAGATTATTTTAACGCAGCCATTGTAAGTTTTAACATAAAATTTGCAGGAATGAGTTTTAATTCAGGAAAAGTGGAAGTAGAAAAATCTCAATTAAATGCAAATTGTAATTATACTGATATAAATTTAACAGGAACAATAACTTTAGCAGGAATTACAAATCTAGATTTTGATGTTAATTTTACAACACTTCCAGGACAAAATTCATTTATTAAGCCAACTGATACCTATATTAATAATCAATATGTGTTAAGTTTAATACGTCAACCAAAATTACACAATTAAAGGTGAAATATGATAAAAGGAATAAAGTTTAGGTACATAATTGTTTTAGCATTAATATTTGTTATTGCTTTTTTCCCAACTCAAAATATTAATCAAGCCTTTGCATTAATTCAAGGTATTAGTGGAAATAAGTTTGTTTTAACTGGAGTAGTGGGAAATAATCCTCAACACTATTTCGTTAACGACAATTCAGAAACCACCTTGCAAAATTGTGAAATTAAAGATATGGGGGCAGAAAATTATAGTATTGTTTCAGCTAAGGATAGCAAGGGAATAAGTAGTGGTTGGGGCGAATTGCAAATTACAACTGATATGGTTGAACTGATAAATAAAGGCTTACTCTATGCGCAAGCTAGCGCCCATGTTGTTTCATATAAGAATAATTTACAGTCTACTGTTAAAATAACAATTTCTTCTGGGAAAGAAACAGCTTTTATTACTAATGCAAATAAAGAAATAAATAAATTAAGCTATATTGAAACTCCTTTAATTAAAATTGAAAAAGGAGAAACAAAAATTAAGTTTGCCTTTGAAACACTTGGAGCTGCTTCAGAAAATAATAAAAGTTCATTTCTTATTAACGAACCAACAATTAGATTATTTACTAAATTAGATTCAGTTTATTTAGATAATACAGATCAAATTGTAACACCAGGGCAAATAATTGAGCTAAAAGGATATAACGATATTACAGAAATTAGCGGCTCAACAGGCAATTTTCTATCTTATTCAAAAATTAACCACAAAGTCAATTACGACTTTATAAGCGGGGGAGAATATGTTGACATTGTTGGTAATAACATGATAATTTCGGATAAAATACCAAATGGAACAAAAATAACTTTTAGAGCATACTGTTATAAAACCTCAATAAACAATGAAAAAATTTATTCAGAAAACACTGTTACTTTTACTGCAGATGCAAATAAAGTTGCTGTTGAAGTAAAAACAGACTTTGAAAATCCTGCAACAATAATAGGAAATGGCATATATTCAAATGGTGATGTTACTTCTTTAACAATTCAAAAAGTTAACACTGGATTTATTTTTAAAGGCTGGTATGTAAATGGCGAGCTTTTAACAACAAAATTAAAGTTATCTAGATATGTTGTTAATCAAGGGGATATTATTTTTGCAAAATTTGTAAAGCAAATAAGTATTTCTAAAATAGAAATATTAAGTAAAACTTATGATGGTACAACCTTTATTAATCCAGACGATATTTTATATAGATTTGATGGAATTGAAAGCGGACATAAATTGTATCTTTCTGGCATTACTGTAAGTTATGCTAATGCAAATGCGGGAGAAAATAAACCATTGTTTATTCAATATTCTGATGATGTTGTTTTACAAGGTGAAAACAAAGACATATACGAACTTAAATCTCAAATAATTCCAACTAGTTATGGTACAATTCTAAAAAGAGAAGTAGAAATTTATCCTAACATAGCATCTAAACAATATGGCAATCAAGACCCAATCTTAACATTCAAAGCGCAAAATTTAATTGAAGGAGAAGAAATACAAGGGCTTTTGGGTAGAACCAACGGAGAGGCTGTTGGAGAATACGAATTTAATTTAGGAACTTTAATAACAAGTAATCCAAATTATAATTTTTCTTTAGTAAATAATGGATCAAAATTTCTTATAAATAAAAGAGAAATTAAAATTCAAAGTGTATTAGCGCAAGACAAATATTACGATAAAACAACAACAGCTTATTTGTCGGCTACTTTATCAAATATATATAATAATGAAGATGTTAAAATAAATTTTCATGCAAATTATGTAACAGAGAATGTTGGGAACAATATAGATATAGTTATAGATTTTTCTAAAACAATGTTATTAGGTAAAGATAAAGATAATTATGTGTTAAAAGAATTTAATAATGTAATAAAGGGAAATATTTTGCAAAAGCAAATTGATATTGTTCTAGAAAATTGTTCGGCTATATATGGTAATGAAATTAACTATTCTTATTCCTCATTTGGGTTAATTAATGGAGATTCTTTGATATGTGAATTCTACATTGATAGTTTAAATGTTGGAATATATGATATCAAGTTGCTTTCATATTCAAATAAAAATTATTCTATTAATTTAACAAGCGCAAAATGCGAAATAAAACAAAGAAATATTACAGTTACACCTAACAAAATAAATAAAGTTTATGGAGATAACGATCCAAAAACCATTCCATACACTGTTGAGGGGTTAATTAATAACGATACTTTAAATGGGCAGCTTAAAAGGGTTATTGGCGAAAATGTTGGTTTTTATGACATAATTATTGGCGATCTCCATAATGATAACTATAACATTATATTGACTGAGTCAAAATTTGAAATTTTACCTAGAAAAATAATTGCGGAAGTAACTTTTTTAGATAAAGTGTATGATGGAAACTATGATGTATTGTACACAGCTAATTATATAAACAATATTTTATTTGATGATTTCGAAATAATTTTAAAATCAACGGCAACCAACTGTAATGTTGGAACTTGGCAAATCAATTATGAATTTATAAGCGTGGAAGGGGATAATGTCTCTAATTATGAATTTCAGATAAAGTATATTAATTCAACAATCAATATTGAGAAAAGGAATGTTATTTTAATTGTTGAAAATTTAGAAAAAACCTATGGTCAAGAAGATCCTACAATTTTTCCATTTACTGTTAACAATTTAATAGAAGGTGAAGATTTGCTGGTAGAAATAAATAGAAGCGAAGGGGAAAATGTAGGGCAATATTATTATATAGTGGATTCATATTGGGAAGAACAAAATCCAAATTATATTATATCAATAAAAACAGGGAATTTTTTTACAATACGTCCAAAAACAATATATATATCTACAAACGAAATAGAAAAAGTTTTTGGCGATGACGATCCAAGCTTTTCCTTTGATTTGGTAGATGAAAATCAATTATGTTTTGACGATAAAAAAGAAGATGTATTAGATGGCATTTTATATAGACAAGAGGGAGAAATGTTTGGGACATATATGTTTTTAACAGATAGAGTTTCTTCTTCCCAAAACTATAATATTGAAATAAAAGAAGGAATACAATTCTCTATTAATAAAAGGCCTGTTACTGTTATTTGCGAAGATGTTACAAAGACATATGGAGATGAAGATCCTATTTACGTTTACAGAGTTGAAAATGATATAGAAGGGCAAAGGTTATCGGTTGTAATAAAAAGAGAATATGGTGAAAATGTTGGGGAATATAGTTTTGTTTTAGGAACACTAAATGATCCTAGATATTCAATAACCTTCATTTCTGCAAAACTAAAAATTATACCGGCAGACATAACAGTAAAAGCTGAAAATAAAATAAAAATTTACGGAGAACTTGATCCAACATTTACAGTAGCTATTGTTGAAGGTTTTTTAAAGAACAACGATATCTTATCAATAATTTCTACGGGAAAAATGCAAAGGGTTCAAGGCGAAAATGTTGGTTTTTATGAAATACAGCAAGGTAATTTTTCATTTGGAGAGAACTATAATTTAATATTTATTCCAAACACATTGCAAATTGTTCAGCAAGAATTACAAATAGAAGCAAAATATACATGGAAATACTATGGAGATATTGAAAAGAAAATTGAATTTGAAATCATTAGTGGGAAAATAATAAATGGCGATAATTTTATTGGCGAGTTAACAAGAGTAAATGGAGAAGATGTTGGACAATATGAAATATTGATTGGCTCACTAACCATCAATGAAAATTACAAAATAATTTTAAAGAGCAATGTGTATGAGATAAAAAAGCGTCAAATAGAGATAATACCAACAGTTCTTTCAAAGAATTACGGACAGCAAGATCCTGAGATCAAATACAATATTGTTGGTGGTTTAATGGAAGGAGATGTTTTAATAGGAGAGTTAAAAAGAGAGATAAAAGATAAAGAAATTGACGAGAATGTTGGAGCTTATAAGATTGTTTCATCTTTATCAAACGATAATTATGAAATAATATTTGGAAATTACTATTTCCAAATTCTACCGGCGCCTATAACAATAGCAGCAGATAGTTACGATATTTTTTATGGAGATGAACAACCAGAATTAACATATAGAATAGTTGAAGGTAATTTATTTTTTGATGATAGGATAAACGGTAGCATATATAGAATACCAGGCGATTTTGTTGGCTCATATTCAATAAGAAGCAGCTTATCTCTTGGCAAAAATTATTCTTTAACCTTTATTGATGGAGTTTTAAATATTAAACCATTAAATATAGTAGTTAAATGTGGCACATATAATAAAACATATGGGCAACTAGATCCTGAATTTGTTTATGAAATTATTAAAGGTGAGCTAATAAATAATGATAAACTTAACGGTAGTATTATACGAGATGAAGGAGAAGATGTTGGTAAATATAAACTAATCAGCAATTTATATAATCCAAATTACAATATAATTTTAGAAGAAGACTATTTAAATATAATTCCTAAAGATGTATATTTAGTTGCAAGTGTTTACGATAAGGTTTATGATGGAACAAACAAAGCTTATATAAGAAATCCATATGTAACAGGTATTATAGATAACGATGTTATACTTTTGTATGATAGAGAAAATTGTGCTTATTTTGAATCAGTAAACGTTGGAAATGATTTAAAAGTTTATTTAACAAATATTCAACTTTTTGGAGAAAAATCAAACAACTATAATTTGATCTTGCCAGAATATTTATATGCAAATATAACAAATGTTGAATTAGATGCAGAAAATATTAAAATAACAGCCAATGATCAGGCAATTTTAAATGAAGGCTTTATACTAAAAGCTACAGCAATTGAGGGAACAGAAAACCAAATAAAAAACCATAAATCATTGTTCACTTACAATGTGTGGATTGAAGATTGTGAACAAGAATCGATAGTAAATCTTAATACCACTATAAAAATTTCTATTAAAATACCTAAAGAAATTTTTAATCTAAACAATATTTATGTTTATTCATTAGATGAAAATGGAGAATATGACTTATTATCTTCTTATAAAGATGAAAATGGAGATTTAATTATACTTTCAAATAATTTAGGAGAATTTTACATAACAACAGATAATGAGGAATGGATAGACTATGGGGCATATATTAGCATTGCATTAATATCAATAATTTTGGCAAGTGCAATTATTTGGATATTCTTAAGAAGAAAAAACGCTAAAAATAAATAAAAAAAGGAACTATGTTCCTTTTTTATTTAAAAACTTCTGCTTAAATCAATAGCCTTTTTTTCATAATTAGTATAATTATTATTAATTTTTGCATTTGAAGATTGTAATGAGAATTCACTATATAAATTTAGTATATTATAATAATCTTCTTCGTTTTTAACATCTGATATATTGAAAATATCTTTATCCCCTTTTAACTGAGATAGTAAAACAGTTGAAGGATTTAAGTCGTATGCATCAATTAAATTTGCCATACAACTAAAAAGTTTTACAAAAGGTTTTTCCTCTAAACAACCGAAAACAGGAATATAGTAATACAAATCGCCAGATTGTCCATATGCATAATAACTAGGCGATACAAATAAATAATCGTCCCCAAGTAAATCTAAAATTTGTTTTTCTATTTCTCCCATAGAAGAGCATAAATCTAGAGATGAATTAGATAAAAAATTAACAAAATTTAACAACATATCTTTTTTGTTAACCTCATCATATTTAAATTGTTGCCCAGTTAAATAGTTAATACAATAATTTTTATTATTGGCCGTAAAAATTATTGATAATTGATATTTATCAAATTCATTATCTCCTTCAAACGAATTGTAAGGTAGTTGATATATCGAAAGAATTTCATCTATTTTTGTAATAGGCTCAGAAACTCTGTTTTTAATATCTACTAAAAGCTCAGAATTAAATTTATTTACAATTGTTTCCATTTCATTTGGAGATATCGGATTCACTATTATTTGACCACTGTCATCAAAATTTATATCATTATTGTTATTGTCTTCAATAACACGATCCGGACTAAAATTGTTATTAACAGGAGGATTTTGGTTATTTAAATATGCTGTAACCAAATTTGTTGTTAAAATAGATAAAATTGAAAGAGTAACAACAATTTGCTTTTTTGAAACAGTAAATGTAGGTTGATATTTTAACAAACCATTTTTTACTTTTAGATTATTAGCTTTTAAAATAGATTTAAATTCTTTAATTTTTTTGTACTTAGCTATATTCATCTTTTCTCCTATCCTAATGTTTTATATTATATTAAAGTACATTAAATTTGTCAATAAGTGAAGCGAATAAATAAAGTTATGATTTGGAAAAATATAAATGTTTTATTTTAATAAAAAGAAAATAAATGTTACAATATGTTTTGTAGTTTATAGAAAAAAAGGGAAAAGAAATGTTTAAAGAAAAATTTAATATTTTTTTAAGCAAATTTAATTGGTTTGAAATAACATATATAAGTTTAGGAATGGTTGCTATAATTGTATTATCCATACTTGCTAAAAGTTCCGCTTTAACTATTTGCTTTAGTATAACAGCAACCCTTTATGTTGCTTTATTGGCAAAAAGATTTAAATTTGCAATAGTGCTAGGAATAATTCAGTCAATTTTATACATTATTCAGTCTGCGCTTTATAAAAATTGGGGTGAGTTAATTTTAACAAGTGTTATTGTTTTGCCAATATTAATTGCAACTTATGTATTGTGGAATAAAGAATCAGATAAAAACGAGCTCCAAGTTAGAAGAAAAAAAATGAGTTTAAAGGTTTGGTGTGTTTCAATATTAATTTGTTTAATTCTAGGTGTTGGATTTTATTTTTTATTAAAATATTTAGAAACGCCTAACTTGATTATTGCTACAATTTCAGTTTCGCTTAATATCTTAGCACATTGGCTTATGCTAAATAAAAATCCAGCAATGTTTATACTTTTTTTAATATGCAACGTTTTTATGCTGTTAATTTGGTTGTTGCCAATAGTCAATGGAGAATCTGCAAATTTAGAAACAATCCCAATGCTAGTTGTAATATCACTCTATTTAATTTCTAATTCTTTGGGTATATATAATTGGTTTAAAAAGTCTTAAAACTTTCGCTGTTTTTGCGCTATTTGATTTGTTTTTTTTCTAAATAGTTCTGAAATTTCATTGTTGGATAAATTAAGCTTAATAAGTTCGGAAACGGTAACATAATTTTCTATATATAACGATTTATTTGTTTTTTCATATCGCATATTATAGATTTTTATATCTTCGCCATATTTTTTATAATAAGCTTTTGCCAGTGTGTAAAATCCGGCAAAATACTGAGTTAAAATATCGTGATAACCCTCAGAGCTGTTTTCGGGAAATATAACAACGCTTTGCCCATTTTTAATAATATCACAGGTTTTTTTAATTGTAGTTTTAAATCTTGCATCAGGATAAGTTGGAATTAACTGAAGCCCTTTATAAAACATGCCACTTATAGGAGAAATTAAAAAAGCTTTTATAAAAGCTGAAAGTTTATTGTTGTGTTTTTTTTGAATAAAATATGTTTTATATAAGTATTTAAATCTTGAAAAATACCCACCACACATTTCGTATGTTCCCCAAAATCTAAAGTTAACAGGAAAATTAAATTCTAATTTAAAAGGTCCTCTAGCTCCAACATGATTGCATAAATATATCGATTTTTCTTCTAAATATTTATTTTCATTTATTATTTTTATTTTTCCCACAAAAGGCTTCATTAATGTTTTAACAACATTAAAAAACCATTTTCTTTTTGGTTTAATATTTTTTCTTTTCATATGATGATTATAACTTATATAATAAAATTAACAAAGGGTTTTAAATAACTTTATATTTAATTTAAAACCCATAAAGCAATATTTAGGCAAGTTGCCGTGTAAATCCAAATAGGATAAATCCATAAAATGTTAACATACCATTTGTTTGTTTTTAGTAAAACAATTAAAAAATATGTCGCAAAAAAACCATTTAAAACTATGAATAATATTCCAAAAAAAGTTTGATTAAATGCAAAAAATACTAAACACCATGCTACATTTAAAAACCCATTTATTAAACCAATTATTAATATTTTTTTATTAAATAAATTATTTTTTATTAAAATAGAAATTATTATTGCAAATAAAATATAAATAACTGTCCAAACTATTGGAATAACAATATTTGAAATCCATTGAGATGGAGTTTGTAATTGCAAGAACCAATTCATTCCCAAGTTAACAAATATGCTGCCAAGAACAGCAACTAATATGATAAAAAATATACATATAAAAATATAAAGATTTTCTTTATTCTTCTTTTCCATAAAAACATTTTATGTTTTTATTTAAAAATTTATTAATATTATTTTAATTAAAAATTAAAAAATAAATTTTAAATTTTAAAAAATAATTTTTATTAAAATATAAAAAAAATTTTATTTTAAAAAATCATTAAAATCATAATCATAGTTTATTTCAGTTTTTTTATCATTATTAATTTCCATATTGTTAATATGTTTAAACATTAATAAAAACGCTTTTGCTGTTTGAGTTGCATCGTATAGGGCGGTATGCCTTTCTTGATTTTTTGAATGAAGATTATAATATTTTAAGATATTATCTAAAGAACATCTATCAAAATCAATTTTACCACTTAATTTAAGTAATAAAGCCATGGTAGCTGTATCTATTGCATTTCTTGAAAATATCTTATCATAACTTAATGAATCATTTGTTAAATTAGAAGATGAGCCATGGCCATTATCGGCAAACATTTTTTTAACAAAAGAAATGTCAAAAGCGGCATTATGAGCAACAATGGTCATCGGGTTGCCATTAAAATAAACATCCCTTATATTTTTTAAGTCGTTAATTATTACTTCTGGAAGCTTCCCATATTTTTCTAAATATTCATCTTTTATATTATGTAAACTTCTTGCAAATTCATTGCAGTTATATTCTCCTGTTGGAGATTTTACTAATGATGTGTATTTGTAAACAACTTTTTCATTTTTTATTACTATACAAGCTATTTCCATTAATGAATTTTTATTTGGATCAACTCCACCAGTTTCTGTATCTAAAACTAATAAGGTATTGTTTATTTTAAAACTCATAACACACTCCCAATTTTTAATTTTAGTTTAATATATTGAATAAAAAATGTCAAGGATTAAAGTAAAAACATCGAATGAGCATAGATAATAACACATAACAACAAAATAAAAATTTGAGCAAAAGTTAAAAAGTTATATAAAAAAATACTGAAAAATTTCAGTATTTTTATTTTTTTAATTGTTGTTATTTAACAAAATTTTCTGAACTTACATCAATAACAACTTTGTCAACAATATTTTTAACAGTCTCGGTTCCCTCTGTTGTTTCATAGTAAATTTCAACTGTCCATTCTTGATTTAAATCAGATTCGTCCCAGCCAATCATAATTTTAATAATTGGAATTTCTGTTTCAGGAGCATTGGTGTCAACATAAATTCCTGTTTGGGCATCTGAATCAATTATTGTTTTACCTTCTTCGTTAATCAAAGCCCACTTCATCGCTAGCTCTTGCTCTTTTTCGTCTAATTCATATATTATAATTGAACGATTTCTAACATCATTTTTTACATCTTGCAAAACTTTTTCAGAAAAATATTTTGTAATTTGTTCATCAGTCATATCTTTTGTGTTGTAGACAACAGATTTTTTTGTTGATGCTTCTCCACATGCCGTTAAAGAAAACACACAAACAATCAACATTATGCCAATAAGCAAACATCTAGCAACTTTTTTTAAATTAATTAAATTTTGTTTCATAAATTCCCCCTTTTGATAAAACTATTTAAGTTTCTTTTTTATTATGTCCCAAAAAATAAATAATAGCAAAAAATTTTTATTTTTTAGAATATTCTTATATATTGAGCAATTTTGTAGCTTTATTATTAAATGAAATCTTTATTATGGGATATTTATTTGTTTTTTTAAATAAAATTAGATATACTATGTTTGACTAAATATTGTTATTTTACATAAAAATATATAATTAATAGGGGAGGGAGTTGTGAATAAAAAAATTTTTTTATTTTTAATGGTTTTTGCATTAGTTTTTTCAAGTGCAATTTTTTTAAGTGCGTGTGGTGGGGACAAAAATTATAGTGTGAATATGAGCATTGATGGTCAATATTTCTACTTAGATATGTTTGGCTCAGGGAATATATCATTAAAAAAAGATGATTTAAAAAACTCGAGACTAAACTTATATGGCTATGATGTTTATGATTACAGCGAGTTAAAAGTTTTAATTAACGGTAAAGAGAACAGTGAATTATTTTCAAAAAATGATAATTCCGGCAGTATGTACAGTAATCAAATTAAAGGTGAAACAATCCAAATTGGAACCTTTATGTTAGGAAATATAAATGAAGATGTTACAATAACTATATCAGGTGCTAAGGAAAAAGAAGTTTCTTTTATATTTATGAGGGCTGATGATGAAAGACTTGGGACAGGCAAACTAGAATTAATACCAGCGGACCAACTTACTTTTGACAACAATTACAATAAGTATATTGAAAATTATTCAACAAAATTAAAAGAAAAAGATTATAATTATTTCGATACTTATTATGAAGGCGAAAATATAGCAAATGCAACAAACAATGGATACACTAGTGTTGATTGGCTTTTTAAAGATAATAAAAACAAAATTTTATTCGAAGATGAAATTGAAAATGTTACCGTATATCAACCTTATGAATTTAAATATAATGCTTCAGAGTTTTTTAATAAATATCTTGTAACTTATTATGCTTACATTGAACCAAATGGTGCAATATCAGGCGGTTATAATAGTAGTCAACTTGAAAATCTGCCAAGTGGTACAAAAGAGTACAAATATCAAGTTTACGTTTTCACAAATGGCGATTTTAATGACAGATATGCCGTATTTGAAATTTTATCTGATAAAAAATATGGTTATTATGATGGAGTTTTAATAAAAAACTATGAATATAATTTTGACAATTATGGTAGTTATGAGGGAATTTTAGATACTTATCAAAATATAATTTCAGATGTTTACAAACCAATAAATAAAGAAGGGATAACCGTTGAGCAATTACGCAAACAAAGCAATTATGTTTTTGAATTATACGAGAAAAATCTTTTTGTTTTTGATTTTTCAAATATGAATGTTAAAGAGAAAAGTATACTTATTAATCATAGTGATGGGCAATACATCTGTTCTATTGATGCAAGTCTTTCAAGTGATTATGGTGATGGTTATTTTGGCAGTTACGGAACAAGCTTGGATGATATAGGAGGAGTTGATACAAAATCTACATTTTATATAATAAATTTACCAAATAAAATTGATGGTGTATCAGGTATAGATTTTTCAAATGCAGAAATTTATATTAACGGAACAAAACTTGAAGGTGCTCTTGGTGGATATAAATATGTTCCTGCTAACACTGAAACAGGAGTAGAAGAATATTTTGAATGTTATATAAATGCAGGAATAGTTGAAGTTGATTTCTATTCAAAAGAAAAATTATTGGATAAGAATTTATCATTAAATAATGATAAAGAAAAATTTGTAATAACTATTAAAAATATAAATTTTGATAGCGCAACGGGCTTATCGAAAATAAAAGTAACTGATAACACACAATCGAACTTACCTTTTATTACTTCCGGAACATATGATGATACATTTTTAAACACAGTATATAGTTGGAATGAAGGTAATACTGTTTGTGCTTATGTTCAATCAGGAAATGAAGTGAATTCAAATAAAGTTTTAGTTACATTTAATCCGTTTGGTGGACTTGATACTACAAAAACACCACGAGTTTCAATTAAAAAAGGCAGTGATACAAAAGAAATTGATATAATGGCTCAAATTAATAAAGGCTTAGCAAATAAAAATTCATTACAAGATTTTAGAAATGTTTTAAATGAAAATAATCATAGATATATAAGTTGGGTAGAAAATGGCTATGAAATACAAGTTAGCTTTTATCAGCCTGAAATAAATGTTCAATATCTTTCGTCAATAAGCATAAAAACACAACTTGATGCATCTTATTCAGATTGGCTAGAATTTAGTTGTAAATACGTATAGCAATTATGGGTGTAAGATAGAAGTTTATTTAAGTTAATACATTTTGCCCAAACAAATTGCATTGCATATGTAAAAGAAAATACATTTGTTATTCTACTGTCATTCAAAATTACAGCAAGCACTAGCCATGATGCAATAGGCACAATTGAGAAAATAAATAATCCCGCTCCAATACCAAAAAGTCTTTTCATTTCACAAATTATGATACCATAAAATAATCAAATAGTATATAGTAAACTGTAGTTTTATTAAAATAAAAGATACTTTTAACCAAAGTTTTATAAAAACAATACTAAGCTTGTTTTTACGCTAGCTATTGTGCATAATTTAGTTCTTTAATAGGGGAGGCGCTGTTTGATGAAATAAGAGCTGCAATTCCAATAGCGCTTAGAACTTGAACTTCTCCAGATTTTATATCTGTGTAACCTTTAGGGGCTCCGCCGGTTTCTTTTTGCGTTGGATTTTGGAAATACTCGTCATTTTTTGCTTTTAATAGGTCGTTATACCCCTTGCCCATTGTTATAACTTTAACTTTGTTTCCGTTTTTATTCATAGATTTTAAAATTGAAGAAGATGCTCTTTTCAAACACGAAATAAATCCGTCATAGTTTTTCTTTACAATCTCTTGCGCAGAGTTTGGAACTTCTATGTTATCAAAGCAAACCTTTTTCATATCCTCGTTATACCAAACCCATGCTTGACCCATAACTCTTTTTCCATACTTAAAAACAACGAAGCCGCCATTTGGTTCGCTCATTCCGTGCTGGACGCAACTTTCCCCGGCGTCGTCAACTTTCTGGCAACAGTTTGTAACATTTCCTAAAACTGCGCCAAGAGGGTTATCTTTATTTAAAAGTTCATAGGTTATTTTATTTGTTTGTGCATCTGGCTCACAAGAGATTTTTGTTCCAGATTTAATTCCTTGTATAAACCAATTTTGTAATTTTTCAAACTGCGTTTGGCTATATCCATATTTTCCAACAACTTGCGCTAACTCGTTACATTTTTTTGAAATAGCTTCAGTAAGCTCGGGATATTTTTTATTTCCAACAGCTTTATATTTATTGCTTTGCAAAAAGTCAAAAATTTGTTCTTCGGTTAGTCTATCTCTATTTGTGGTTGTTTTTACCTCTGAATTTGGATAGGCCTCCAAAACTTGGTTAAACTGGTCGTAAACTTGAGAAAAAAAGTTTATTTTTGTCTCATCAAGTTCAAAGTCTTCTCCATCTTCTTGATTTTCAAAAAAATCTCTTATTAAAAAATTTGGTGAATAGTTTTCTTTTAAAAACTCTGCAAATTTTGGGTTATAGCCGTTATTACTTGTTTCAAGACCAGAAAATCTTTCGTGGAGGTGGGTTTGTTTAAATTTTCCAACAATATTTTCTCTGATAAACTTTTCCGAACTTTCTCTCTCTTTTTTCGATGGAGAGAAAAGGCCAGAAATATAGCATAGCTTAAAAAAGTCTTCCCTGGTCTCATCTAATAAAGTTTCTACAGTTGCATTATCATATCTAGCAAACTCTTTTTGCAAAGCAGAGTAGGCTTTTGAGTTTGCAAAAAAATATTTAAGATCTTCTGTTTTTATATTTTTAAAAACAGAACTATGTGGTAAAAAAGGAATTTTTTCAATTCCAGCACTACGAGCAGCTTTAAGAAAAAAAAGTTTATTATAAAATTCTTTAGAGTTCAAAAAGTCGGTTATTTTAAGTTTTATTCCGTTATATTCGGTTGCCCAAACATCATTGTTGTTTTTATCAA
This sequence comes from Candidatus Gastranaerophilales bacterium, assembly GCA_944325165.1. Taxonomy (GTDB): domain Bacteria; phylum Cyanobacteriota; class Vampirovibrionia; order Gastranaerophilales; family Gastranaerophilaceae; genus RUG14156. Next base: position 9,605 of record CALUZF010000001.1, on the reverse strand, counting down.
AAACCAAGTCTCCATACTTTATTTTTGTTAAATTACTGCAATTACTGAAAGCTCCAGTACCAATTTCAGTTACAGTTTCTGGAATTTCAATTGATTTTAAACCGCTACAACCACGTAAAGCATAAGCATCAATTTTTGTTATGCTAGAAGGAATTTTAATTGAGGTTAAAGCGCTGCAATTATTGAAAATTCCAGTACCAATTTCAGTTACACCTTCTGGAATTTCAATTGAGGTTAAAGCGCTGCAATTATTGAAAGCTCTATCGCCAATTTTAGTTACGCCTTCTGGAATTTTTATTGAAATTAAATTATCGCAATAACTGAAAGCATAAGCACCAATTTTTGTTACGCTAGAAGGAATTTCAATTGAGGTTAAAGCGCTACAATAACTGAAAGTTTCATCGGCAATTTCAGTTACACTTTCTGGAATTTTTATTGATTTTAAAGCGCTACAATTATTGAAAGCTTTATCGCCAATTTTAGTTACAGTTTCTGGAATTTCAATTGATTTTAAACCTCTACAATTAGTGAAAGCACAAGTACCAATCTCAGTTACGCTTTCTGGAATTTTTATTGAAACTAAATTGTCGCAATCACTGAAAGCATAAGTACCAATTTTCGTTACGCTAGAAGGAATTTCAATTGAGGTTAAAGCGCTGCAATTATTGAAAGCTCCAATACCAATTTCAGTTACAGTTTCTGGAATTTCAATTGATTTTAAACTTCTACAATTAGTGAAAGCATAAGTACCAATCTCAGTTACGCTTTCTGGAATTTTTATTGAAACTAAATTGTCGCAATCACTGAAAGCATAAGTACCAATTTTCGTTACGCTAAAAGGAATTTCAATTGAGGTTAAAGCGCTACAATAACTGAAAGTTCCAGTACCAATTTCAGTTATGCCTTCCCAAAATTTTTTTGGATTGCTTATTAATAGCTTTAAATCTTCTTTTGTTATTTCTGTTAAAATTTCATTTGTCTTTTTCATAATTTTTTTCCACGAAATATTGTAACCTAATTCTTAAGAAAAGTCAATATTATATTAAAAAGCAAGGTTTAAGCTAACAGGTTCCCTTATTTGCTTTTTAAAATTATTTTTTATTATGCAACTTATTAACAAGATTAAGAAGGAATTGCTTTATGAAATATCTTTAAGTTAGCGAAATTGTAAAAAAGGAGAATTACATGTGACATGCGAATTGCTTATGAAACAGTAGGAAGATTGAAAGAATTTGGCTAAATTTTTTATAAAGCGATAATTTAACTATGTTTAAAATCATAACCTTTAAAGTGATGACATTAAACAAGAAATAAATGAAGATAAACTAGAGTAATATTAAAATAAAAAAACAAAGAGAAAACGAAAAAGAGAAAAAGATTTTGAGATGTAAATTTATAAATTATGACACATGAATATTGACTTGGAAAAATATTATAATAAAATAATAAAAAGGTTGAAGAAGTATTTTATTTCTTCAACCTTTTGCATTTAAAAAGGAGATTTGCTATAATATGAGTATATTTGATGATTTAATACGAATTGATGAAGATGGAAATCTTAGCTATAATGGATGGATTGAATGGGACCATTTTTTAATACCAAATAAGCCAGAATGGTTTAGAGAAATATTACGAAATCTAATGGCGTTATTAGGACATTGTCTTAATTGCACTGCTTTAGATGGATGTTATTTACTAGATAGTAATTGTCCCGAACAACCATTGCATGAGCATTGTCATTGCAAGAAAAATAATGTTAGTTTTTCAGTAGTTAAAAAAAATTCAAATGCTGAGTGTGCTATTGAAAAGTTTACCGAATATGTGTTTAAGAACAATAAGGATTCTAAAGGCAAAAATAAAATTTTCTATGCTTTGGGATATTCTATTAAAGATTCAGAATATCTAAAGAACGAATATTGTAGACAAGCATTAGAACAATATTTACTAGGAAATTATAAATTAAAAAATTTAGATAGACGAGGGCAAAGATTAGCAATAGCAATTAATTTAAAAGGTACAAAATTTTATAGTGGTTGGATGTTGTGTCCAGAAGGGAAAATTAGAAACACAACACCATTTGGAGGCTGGATAAAATGAAAAAATTTGATATAATTTTATTAAAAAATCAAAATTTATATAAAAAATATAATCTTGAAAAAGATATGCACGGAATTGTGTTAGAAATTTTTTTTGACACACTAAATGTGTTGTTCTTTAATCCCAAAAATCAAGGAGATTTTATAGTTGTAACTATTAGTTCGTATGATGTTGAGATATGTGACGAAAAACTACCAGAAAATATTATAAACGAATTAAGTTTTAAACTCGAACATATTAAGAGCAAATCAAAAAAATTTTTTGAACCATTAAAAATAAAAGCATACGATATGGTTGAATTATTAGTAGAAGATGATAAATATACTAAGTATGGCATTCATAAAGGTGATAAGGGTTGTGTGGTGGAAGATTATGCAGTTCAAAATTATGTTGAAGTTGATTTTTCTGGCATAGATGAAAATGGCAAGATGTTTGGTGATTGTATTTCAGTAAAAATTGATGATTTAAAAGTCATAAAATAAAATTCAAAGAATAAATTAAATAATACAAGTTACTGTTGCAAATTGTTGCAAATATATCAGTTTTAGGGAGTTTACGATAGATTTAAACCGAAAGTAAAATTAGATTATTTTCGGTCTATTTTTTTGCTAAAATTTGTGTCAAAAAACATTTGCAACAAATTTTAGATGTATTTTATAGTAGAAAATGATAGATTTTTTAACGTTTATAAATTTGAATTTTTATGTTTTATGTTTTAAATTCAAAATCGCTATAACCCTTTGTTTATAAGGCTTATAGCAATTTTTAGAATAAAAAAATGAGAGCAAATTTTGCTCTCAAATCTGGTAGAGATGAGTGGACTCGCGAAAGTGCCAGCGCAGCGCCAGCACGAAGTCGCATAGCGGACGCCGACCTCCACCTTATAACCGCCCGTCAAGTTTGTTTGCGTGCGGTTGGCGTTCGCTTCGCTCTGCAACAGGAATACCCTGATTGCAAAGCTTTGCTTTGCGTGTTGTTCCACAACACAAGGTGGGGATTATAAAAAAATAAAAGCAATCATATTTAATTGCTTTTATTGGTAGAGATGAGTGGACTCGAACCACCGACCCCCACCTTATCAGGGTAAAAATCGGGCAAAATCGGGTGATGATACGACCACTTAAACTTTCGTCAAAATAAGCAATTCAGCACACTTGGAATATATTTGCAACAAAATGAGTGTAAATTACTGTTGCAAATTGTTGCAAATATGGCATTTTTGCGTAAAAAATGTGCTTTTTTACTATCTAAAACTACCTAAAACGAACAAAGTTTGAAGAGAGGTAAATGATTTATTTTTTGATTAAGCCTTCGTAAGTGGATTTGATGATATTGCAAAGCTTTTCGCTATCGTCAACATCTTCTACCATATACATTTGTTTTGCGCCATTGTATGGGATTTCTAATGGCATATCAAAGTCTATGTTGTTTGCATTTGGTTTAACAAGAAGCCTGTCATCGTAAAGCCCACCTACCAAAGTTCCTTTGTAATAAAGCAAATATTCGCCCATCATGGGCTTGCAGGTGATTGGTGATAAATCTGCTAATTGTTCAAGAATAAAATCTTTAAATTCTTTTGAAGTTGCCATTTTTTCTCCTGTATGTTTTTGTTTAATTTCTTAAACAGTATAACACAAAAGTGTAAAATTTAGTATGTTTTTTAGCAATTTTATAAAAATTATGGTTCAACTGTAAAAATTTTAGTTCTTTTTCAAAAAAGAGAGATAAAAATATCTCTCTTTTTAGTCATCGTTTATAGTTTTCTTTTGCCAAGTTTTCTGTCCACATTTTGGACATTTCATATATCTTGTTCTGCCGTAGTGCATTGAAAATAAAACAGATTTATATGTTGGAACATATTTATGCTTACAATTCGTGCATTCATAAAATCCTGCTGTTTGCTCTATGCGAATTCCAAAAATCATGCCAACAATAAAATTGATTAAACCAAAAACGATAAGCAGCACTCTCCAAGCCCAAAACATTTTAACAAATGAAGCGACAAAAATACAAATAATAAAGCATAATGACGTCATGTATCCCAAAACCCATTCAATAGTCAAAAGGTGTTTGTTTGCTTTTTGCACTTTGTCTTTTAACTCAATCAAATTGCTCTCTGCTTTTTCTTTGTATTCTTCATTTGTCAAGAGTTTTCCCGAGAGAAGTTCGTTTGCGGTTATATCAAGCTCTTTGCAAAGCGGCAACATAAGAGTTGTATCAGGGAATCCATTTCCACATTCCCATTTTGAAATTGTTTTTTCGCTAACATTTAATTTTTGAGATAGTTCTAATTGCGTCAAACCCTTAACTTTTCGTCTTTCTTTAATAAATTTGCCTATGATTTGTAAATCCATAATTTACCTCCTTGATAAACATATTATATCACGAAGATTTTATTATTTTGTCCCACTATCCGTAGAGTTTGGGGCTTTTTTGTATTCTTTTTGGTGTAGTTTGCGCTTTTTTAAATGTGAAATTAAAATATAAAGCCCTAATAGCAATAAACTCGTGCCTACAACAACTGTGAAAAGTGCCCAAGTTGGCATTGTAGTATCAAACAAAACAAGTTTACCGTCAAAAGAAAGGCGGATTTGCTCGGCGATTTCGGCAGGCACATCTTCTGTTGTTTGCAGGTGATTGATAACTCCGTTCATATAATACTGCCTAAACAAAACCGTTCCAAAAGTGCTTGGAAGAAAACTTAAAAATGTTTTTATCCCCACGCCGAATTGAGAAATTGGCATATACGCACCACTTATAAATCCATACATGGAAGAAACAAGTGATGAAACGGCGGAGTGTGCGCCTTGTGAAGAAACAAGCATTCCAACAATAGACGCCAGCAAACTGCCAAATAAACACATACAAATTGTCGAAACAAAAAGCATAAAGACATCAAAAAATGTCAAGAAAAAGCCAACGCAGGCAAGATATATAAAACTTATAATAAGCACAATCACACATATTAAAAATGTTGTTAAAAAGTTAGAGATAAAATATGAAATGAGAAGTGTTGATTTTTTTACAGGCGTGATATTCAAATCGTTTATAGATTTATTTATTTTGTCTAACACCATAATATTTGAACAAAAAGCAACCGTCACGCACGAAACTGAAACAATTGAAGAAAACAACCAACCGCCACAAAATGCTTCAATTGCTTTATTGCTTACTTCCATGCCTTCCGGTAGGGTGCTTATTATAGAGTTTGCGTAAACACCTTTCAAAAAAGTTAAAAATAGCACAACCAAAATGATTGGAGTGAGTAGCGAAATAAAAAAAGTCATTTTATCTTTAAAATAAAGCTTAATGTTTCTGCCAACAAGAGCAGAGAGTTTTTTAAATTCACTTAACATACGCAACCTCTTTCAAATCTTTGCCGGTTATGTTCAGAAAGACATTATCCATTTTGCCTTTAAGCACTTCAAAATCGAAAATCAATTTTTGGTATTTGACAATGAAATTTTTTGCTTGTTCAATGTCGGCAACTTCGATTTCAACTGTTTTTTCATCTTGTGTAAACTTTACTTTGTCCTTTGCAAGAATTTCAGGCAAAGAGTTATCATATTTATAAATTCTTAAAAAGTCATTTGCATATTTGTTTTTCAAATTGTTTGGGGTGTCGTTTGCGACAATCTTTCCACTATCAATAATAACAATCGTGTCCGCTTCGTTTGCTTCTTCCATATAGTGAGTGGTCAAAATTATAGTAAGTTCTTTTGTCTTTCTCAAAGATGACAAAAGTTCCCATACCAAAATTCTTGTCTTTGGATCAAGCCCCGTTGTCGGCTCGTCTAATATCAAAATTTGCGGATTGTGAATAAGGGCTCGTGCAAGGTCTATTCTTCTTTTTTGTCCACCACTTAATTTGTAAAGTGGGCGATTAAGTATATCTTTAAATTCTAACTTGTCGGACAAAAATTCCAAGTTCTCTTTAAATTTTTCATTGTTTATATCATAAAGTTTGGCTTTAATTTTTAAGTTTTCCAAAACTGTCAATTTGTTGTCAAGCACTGAATTTTGAAAAACAACGCCAAGTGTTGGCTTGATTTTTTCAATGTCTTTGTCTAAATCATAACCACACGCATAAATCTTGCCACTGTCTTTGTCAAGTTGTCCGCAAAGAATGTTTATTGTTGTGGATTTTCCTGCGCCATTTAGCCCTAAAAACGCAAAAAGTTCTCCCTTTTTAACTGAAAAAGAGATGTCGTCAACCGCTTTAACTTCTTTAAAATGTTTTTTTAAGTGCTGGATTTCAATTATATTATTTGTTGTCATTTCCGCCTTCTTTCAACTTAAAAATTTCTTCTGCAAATTTCAAATAGTCATCATACTTTGCGATAGCAATACCTTTGCTTAAATCTCCAAGCAAAATAAGAGTGTCGCCTTCTTTAAAGCCAAAAACATCTCTGGCCTGCTTTGGCAACACAATTTGTCCTTTGCTTGTGATTTTTGTTGTCCAAATAAATTTGTCCTGTTGCTCGTCTTTCATAATTACTCCCTTACTACATTTCTTACTTATTATACAAAATAAAAATTATTATGTCAAGGATTTTTCATTATATAAAGAAAACTTTTCTGTCCAAAAATTTGGACTTCTACAATAATCGACAAAGAATGTTGTCACAAATGCAAGATTTTTAATTGTTTTTGTGTTAAAATGGATTTGTGGTTTGGATAAAATACAGAGATAGAATACATGGGCAAATCGTTGATGTTGAGGTCAGCGAAGCAGTTGCACGCTATCTTTGGGCGGCCGACAGAAAATGGCGAAGGCTTATGCTGAAAGCCAGATTTTATGAACGCAGTTTTAATAACAGTATTTTTGAAGATGATGATGAGATAACTTTTGAAGAAACAATCGCAGATCCAAATGTAGATGTTGAAAAAGAGGTCGAAGATAAAATTTTCGCCGAAGTTATTTGGGCAGTGGCGAAAAAATTAACTCCACTTCAACAAGAAATTATGAGAGAACGATACATACTTGATATGCGAATGAGTGATATTGCCAAAAAGCACAACATGACAAGAAGTGCACTAACGCAATTTATGGCCACAGCACACAAACACTTTGCTTTCTATCTTACGCATGACAAAGAATTTATTAAAACATATTGGTTTGAAACTCATTATAAAGAAATCTCGCAGGACATTATTGACACCGCAAAAGATGAATTGACAAATAATAAATTTACTTTGAACATTGAAACTTTGGACAATATTGAGAAGTTTGCAAAAGAGATGACACAATATATAAAGATTGGCGACAAACTAAATGCCGGACTTACTCCAAAGCAAAAAGAATTGTGGCAAAAAATGTCAAAAGTGGTTTGTGGAACGATAAAAGAGTTAAAAAACAACCTAAAAAACAAAAATTTAGAGCAAAAATAATTTACTGCCTAAATTTTTTCATAAAATTTGTCCTTACAATATTATAGGGAACAAAACAGAACAAGAACGATTTTCCTGCGGTCGTTCTTTTTTTGTTGCGCCTATTTTTTATAGAAAATTTATAGAACAAAAAATTCAACGAAAGGAGGGCTTATGAAATCGACCAAATTGAAAAGTGAAATTATGTTACGCATAAGAGATAAGCGGCTTTTGGACAAACTGCAAGAAATGTATGACAACACGAAGTATGAAAGTGTGAACGAATTTTTGAATGCAGTTTTGAAAACAGCGGCTTTCAAAGACACAAAAGAAGATGAGATTATTTCGTTATTAGAAAATGTAGATGACAAGACAAATGCGATTTTTGAGGGCTTGCAGCATGGAAACTTTAAAAGATAACATTGTTTTATTGTGCAAGTTTTATCAGCCAAAAGAAAAGTATGTTGGCAAGAAAAGAGATTTGTCCAAACAACGAGATTTTGTGAGTTGCAATTCATCTTACAATTATGTCAGTTATGTTGACACCGGCGCGACCAACAAAGTGCCAAAGGACTATGAAATGTATGTTGGGAATAAAGAAAAATCTTGTGGTGCGTTTAGTAAAAATGGCCTTTTGACAGACAAAGAGAAAAGAGAGTTGCGAGAAATGTTAAGGACAACACGAAGCAATATTTGGGATATGGTTATATCTTTCAGGGAAGATTTTGGGAACGCCTATTGTAGAGATTATGACCAAGCGTATGAGTTTTGTAAAAGCGAGTTGCCAAAGTTTTTTAAGCGTGCAGGGCTTGATCCGGACAATGTTGTTTGGTATGCAGGCTTGCACGAGAATACTGAGAACAAACACATTCACATTTCGTTTTTTGAAAAAGAGCCAACACATTATGCGAATGGCGGAAAGTTGACATATCACAGTGGAACGATAAACAAAAAAATTTTGCTTGAAAGCAAATTTTTCTTTGAAAGAAAATTGACAAATGCGAGTGCGGAAATTGTGAAAGCGAGAAAAGATTTGTATGAGAAATATAACTTAAACTTTTCAAATTTTGACTTGTGCAAGAAAGGTAAAAAGTTGTTGTTGGAACTTTACAAAGAGTTGCCAAAATCTGGAAGGCTTGGCTATGATAGCGAAAATATGCTGCCATTTAAAAAGAAAATTGACGACACGACAGAGTGGTTTTTAGTCCACAACGAACAGACTTGGAAATCATATTTGAACTACAATGAAAAACTTGCTGAACTGCAAACTTGGAAAAAACAAAGATATGCAGAAGAGGGAATTCACTACAAAGAAGATATGTTTAGAAGGCTTGGAAATAAGACCATTCAAACCGCTTTGGAACTTGGGAAACAACACGATGAAATTGAGAAAATGAAAACCTATGGAAGAAAGCAAAAAGCATATAAAAAGCAAATGCGAAAGTTTGAATGGGATAGACTTTTGAACATGCTTGAATATTATTCTTTTGTCGAACAACAAGAAATGGAGGCCTTTACGCGTTGGCATGAAAAGATTGAGCATTATGCCAAACAACAAGCCTATTTGAATGGTTATGACGAAGAAATGTAGTGCGTCAGAAAACAAAGGAATATTAGATTTTAAGAAACAGGATAAGCGGAAGAAACATTGTGCAGTGGAAAATTGCCTTAAAAAGCCCTAAAAATAGGACTTTTTTGATGTTGCAACCCACTGCATCATTGTTATCTTCCTTACTTTTCGACAAGTGGGCAAACCCACTTTCGATTTAGTTGATTTATAGCAGGAAACACAAACAAAAATTTATAACTTACGGAGGCTATATGACAAATAATTCAATAAATATAAACAATTTAATACAAAGCGAAGTTGACAGAATTTCGCAAAAATATAACAAAGATTTTTTAGACTGCGAGGACCTGATTAAAATCACAGGACTTGGCAGAGATAATGTGAGAAGTTTGCTACGCAGCAAAGATTTTCCAACAACAAAAGTTGGCAAAAGACAAGTTGTCAGTGTGCTTAATTTCGTCACTTGGCTGACAACAAAAAACAACAATGGAGAGGTGCAAAATGGCTAAAAAGAAAGTGCAAACAAAAACTCGCAGAGCAAACAATGAAGGCTCTATCTACCAACGAA